>NZ_JAGXJG010000248.1:0-273 GCF_019091725.1 Cellulomonas sp. GbtcB1
TACCAAATGTACTAAAGTACCAATTCTGTACTCGTGTTGGTAGAGCCCTAACTGTACTCCCGAAAATTACTAAGTGTTGTTTCACGAACACGACGTACCCTTGGTACTCGTGTTGGTAACACCGTAACCACATTTATAAACAACGCTATACTAACACTCTATAAATCACATTTAAACTAGTGCTAGTAGTGCAAATATCTAAAACAAGCATATATTCATATATATATATATATATTCTTATGCTATCTTACCTCGTTCCGTGCGCAAGTGTGC
>NZ_JAGXJG010000249.1:0-273 GCF_019091725.1 Cellulomonas sp. GbtcB1
ATAATATCCAACAATGCAACATGATAAGGCAACAAGTAAAATTAGGCAGCAACAATAATGGAATGGGCGGAAAGTATCATCATCGAGCAGAACACTAGGGCACAGAAAAACTCAGAAAAACTCTCAATGCCAAACTAACAACCACATAAACAACATAGAATAAAAGTCCCAAGCACAAAAACAACACACAACTAGCACAATACAATTAAAAAAAAAAAAAAAAACAAACAACACAAAACAGAAAAATATATAAAAAAAAAAAAATAGCTTAGG
>NZ_JAGXJG010000250.1:0-272 GCF_019091725.1 Cellulomonas sp. GbtcB1
GTGAAAGGTACGCTAACTCTAGTAGGTCAACACTGCTGGTTCTCTCACCTCCAAAGTTCGAATGGAATGATAAAGGTTAACTCGACTTGCGCACGGATCTTGTAGACGGAACTCTCACTGCTTCGTCTCCTGCTGAAGATCCCGAAAACCAGAATTGTAGATGTAATGATGTAATGAGAGCCCGCCTCCCAAGGAGTACGCAGAGGAAACAAATACTTCTGTTATTTCTCTTGCACCACAGAGAAAATGTTGTTACCTAACGGCTGAAGATC
>NZ_JAGXJG010000251.1:0-272 GCF_019091725.1 Cellulomonas sp. GbtcB1
TTCTTTGGTCTACCAGCATAGCAAATGTGCAATAATATAGGGATTCTAACCAAGATATATGGTTTTTTTATATGCTACCAAGTAGACAGTCACGACATACAAATACCATATACTCCCTAAACATACATGTAAGCACCGACATGTATTTCTATAATGTATCACAAAACATACAATACAATATGCATATACGAAACCCACATATGATCAAATGTACAAATACAATGTATGGATTGCTAGCTACAATCCAAACATACGAGCGTATATATACAAAT
>NZ_JAGXJG010000252.1:0-272 GCF_019091725.1 Cellulomonas sp. GbtcB1
GTTTCGTTTACCTGCACCTAGTGCTAGATCTTGCAGTATGAAATGGAAGTACGGAAACAGCTTAAAAATACTTGCAGCATACATGTTTGATCTAGTGATGCTCATGGGATATTAAGACATTGCCCTTCTCACTTTTATCATTATTAGACTTCAAAAGTAAGTGACAAAAAGCTACAACTCCCCGCATTCGCATGCTACCAAACAAGAAACTCAGAGAATCCAAAATAAAGTGTTTTATGATCTTCAAAACATAACTCAAGGATCTAAGTTGG
>NZ_JAGXJG010000253.1:0-272 GCF_019091725.1 Cellulomonas sp. GbtcB1
TCCCTTCGAACCTTGCCGCAGTGGCTGCGAGCCCCACTGTTGTAGCAACTCCACCTCCTGCGACAGGAGGAATCGACCAAAGTATGCTTCTGCAAGCTTTGAAGATGCTCGAGCAGCAGCGTAAGCCCATATACAAGCTGCACGGCACCTCGCCTTTTACCGCAGAAGTGCGGCAGGCCCAACTTCCAAAGGGGTTCCGTTTATCCGAATCCCTCAAATATAAAGGTACTTCTAACCCGTTAGACTACCTAGAAAAGTTTAACACCATAATG
>NZ_JAGXJG010000254.1:0-271 GCF_019091725.1 Cellulomonas sp. GbtcB1
GGCTGGCAGGTGACCGGCCTGGCCTCCCAGGCGGGCGACGACGTCGACCGCCTCATGCGCGACTCGATCACCCAGACCACCCAGCAGGCGGTGACGATGGTCGAGACCCAGGTCGCCACCGTCACCGACCGGATGGCCTCGGGCCTCCGGGTCGCCCAGGAGACGTTCGCGCAGGCGGGCGCCCTGACGTTCGACGGCTCCGAGCACTGGGCCGTCACCGACCAGACGACCGGCGCCACGGAGGAGGTCGACCTGCCCCGGCTGCAGGTCG
>NZ_JAGXJG010000255.1:0-271 GCF_019091725.1 Cellulomonas sp. GbtcB1
CCAGGTGGCTCATCAGCGAGTTCAGCGCGGGCACCCGGTACGGGGACGAGCCGAGGAACACCGCGTGGTAGCCGAGCACCTGGCGCAGCACCGGGTGGGCGGTCGTCGCGGCGACCTTGTCCGCCAGCGACCGGGACAGCAGCGACGCCAGCGTCCCGGAGCGCCGCGCGACGTCCCCGGTGATCGCGCGGTCCGGCCGCACGAACGTCGTGTAGAGGAAGTGGTCCAGCGCCGTGCGGTACGCGTCCGTCGACTCCGCGGTGTACCGGCG
>NZ_JAGXJG010000256.1:0-271 GCF_019091725.1 Cellulomonas sp. GbtcB1
TGAGAATAGTTGATTATCAGAAATTTGATTAAGGTTTTCATTTGAGTTTTAATTGTCATGACATAGGACCGGAATTGCTTAGCTTGTTTCCCACTCAGGTCGGCCCGTACTCTTGATTTCTGAACCAAGGTAAGAAAAGCGGTAAGCACCGTATGTGGTTAAAGATTAATGGTTGAATGGAAGTGGCCTTGATTATTATCAAGACTTTGATTAAATAATTAGTAAGCCTAGGTTATGACCTAGGGTTGGAAACGGTTATTACCGTTACGAG
>NZ_JAGXJG010000257.1:0-271 GCF_019091725.1 Cellulomonas sp. GbtcB1
CAATTCCTTGTTGTTGTTGCTAACTTACTCAATTTACTAGGTTTTCGGTTTAAAGAATAATGTTGTTCAAGTGGTTGGTCATTAAGGCTCGAGAATTGTTAGGCGAGTAGGTCAAATTGTAAGGCTCAAGTTGTTGGTTTTTCAAAGTTTCTAAAGTTTTTACCGTCTATTGTAACTCTTTCTCATGTTAGTCGTAATTTTATATTGTGATTTGTGAATTGACATAAAAAAAAAATCGAGCATTGCTATATAGCTCGATTGGGATGGAAGT
>NZ_JAGXJG010000026.1:0-54047 GCF_019091725.1 Cellulomonas sp. GbtcB1
CCGGGGACGCGCTGCGCGAGCGGGTCGTCGCGCTGCTCGACGGCGTCGGGCTGTCACCCGGGTCGCTGTACGTCGACAAGCTGCCGCACCAGCTCTCCGGCGGGCAGCGGCAGCGCGTCGTCATCGCCCGGGCCATGGCGCCGCGCCCGCGGCTGCTCATCGCGGACGAGCCGATCTCGATGCTCGACGTCTCGATCCGCGCGGAGATCCTCGAGCTGCTGGCGACGACCGTGCAGGAGCAGGACGTCGCCATGCTCTACATCACGCACGACCTGCTGAGCGCGCGACTCCTGGCCGACGACCTCATGGTGATGCGGGACGGCGCGGTGGTGGAGCAGGGCCCGACGGTGCGGGTCGTCCGGGAGCCGGAGCACGCGTACACCGAGACGCTGCTCGCGGCGGTGCCGCGGCCGCCGGGGGTCGTGGCACGGTGAGTCGCCCCGGGGCTCAGCCCTGCTGCACCAGCGCGCCGTACCAGCCGAGCCCGGCATACGTCTCGTACCCCGGGGTCGCCGCGAACCCCACCGCGCGGCCGTCCTCCTCGTAGGCGCCGGTCGCGCGGTCGCCGGTGCGCAGCGCGACCCGCTCGGCGAGCACCCCCGCCCGGTCGGACGCCGCGAGCACCAGCCCGTCCCGGTCGAGGATCAGCACGCGGGTGGCCTCGCGCTCGCCCGGTCCGAGCCGCACGCCGTCGACGATCGCCTGCGCCTGCCGCTCCCAGTCGAAGAACACGCCCAGCGCGCCCAGGAGCCGGCCGTCGGCGCGGCCGCCCTCGCGCACGGCGGTCGCGTACGTCGCGGTGAGCGCGCCGAGCGCGCGGTGCGGGGCGACGTCGAGGGCGGCGTAGTCGTCGCCGGACCGGGTGGCGAGCGCGGCGCGGAACCACGGCTCGTCGCGCACGTCCGAGCCGACCACGCCGGGGGCGCCGCCGGTGCCCGCCCGGGCGACGACCCGACCGAACGCGTCGGCCAGCCAGAGGTCGAGGTAGACGGTGTAGCTGCGCAGGATCGTCGCCAGCCGGTCACCTGCGTGCCGCGCCGCCGCCGGGTCGCCCGTCGCCAGCGCGTCGACCAGCGCCCCGTCGGTCGCCCACCACCGCACGTCGCAGGACCGCTCGTACAGGTTGCGGTCCATCAGCTCGATCACGTTCAGCGCCAGGTCCGCGAGCCGCTGCCCGCGCACCCGGCCGACGAGCTCGTGCCCGAGGACCGTCAGCTCGTCGATCCGCGGGCGCAGCTCCGACGACAGCTCCTCCGACAGCGCCCGCGCGCGATCGGCGACCTCGCCGACCTCCCGCGCGACGACCGCGAACCCCGCGCCCGCCTCCCCGACGCGCGCGGACTCGATGAGCGCGTTCAGCGCGAGCATCTTCGTGCTGCGGGCGACCTGCTCGATGCCCTGCAGCTTCTCACCCGTGACGCGACCGACCTCCTCGGCCAGCCGCACGACCCGTTCCGGCACGACGTCGTCCCTCCGACGAACCCCAGTCCCCCGACTCGTCCGCTCTATCGGCGGGCTGGGCCCCGCGCTGAGCGACCCGGCGGCGCGGGTTCGGCGGACGGGACCGCGCGGCGGCGTAGATTGCCCGCCGTGCCTCTGGATCTCGACGCCGCCGCGCTGGCCGCGCTCGTCGCCCGGCTGCGCGCCGCCGGGTGCGTGTTCGCCGAGGACGAGGCGGCGCTGCTCGTCGCCGAGGCCCGGGACGCGGCGGAGCTGGACGCGATGACCGCACGCCGGGTGGCCGGCGAGCCGCTGGAGCAGGTCGTCGGGTGGGCCGAGTTCCGGGGACTGCGGATCGGGGTGGAGCCTGGGGTGTTCGTGCCGCGGGCGCGCACCGGGCTGCTGGTGCGCGAGGCGGTGCGGGCGCTGCGGGGCGGCGCGGGCAGCGCGATCGGCGCGACCGGCGCCCGTCCCGTCGTGGTCGACCTGTGCTGCGGCACGGGCGCCGTGGGGCTCGCGGTCGCCGCGGAGCACCCCGGCGTCGCGCTGTGGGCCGTCGACCTCGACCCCACGGCCGTCGCGTGCGCGCGCCGGAACGTGGCGGCGCTCGGCCCGGCGGATGCGACCGTGCTGCTCGGCGACCTCGATGCCCCACTGCCCGCCGAGCTCGAGGGCCGGGTCGACGTCCTGGTGGCCAACGCGCCGTACGTCCCGACCGCCGAGATCGCCCACATGCCCACCGAGGCCCGGGACCACGAGCCGCGCGTCGCCCTCGACGGCGGCTCCGACGGCGTCGACCTGCACCGCCGGGTGGCGGCGTCCGCGCCGCGCTGGCTCGCGCCGGGTGGGCACCTGCTCATCGAGACCAGCGTCCGGCAGGCGGGCGACACCGCCGCGGCGTGCGAGGGCCAGGGCCTGACCGTGCGGGTCGTGCACGACGACGACCTGGACGGCACCGTCGTGATCGCGACCCGCCGCGGCGCGTAGCCCGGCCACGCCCCGCAGCGCGCCCCACGAGCCCGATCACCACCCGTTTCTCGCGCGGACCCCCGATCGATCGGGCGTCCGCGCGAGAAACGGGTGGGGAACGGCTCCGCCCCGCCCGCGCCTAGGGTGGGTGCGGGCGGGCGCACCCCGGCGCCCGGCGAGGAGGAGGTCCCGGTGGCTCGCGCGCTGATCGTGGTGGACGTGCAGAACGACTTCTGCGAGGGCGGCGCCCTGGCCGTCACCGGCGGCGCGGCCGTCGCCGAGCAGGTCACCGCCTTCCTGTCCCGCGCGGCGGACGCGTACGACGTCGTCGTCGCGACCGCCGACTGGCACGAGCCGCTCCCCCACGACAACGCGGGCCACTTCGCGGTGGGCGCCGAGCCGGACTACGTCGCCACCTGGCCCGAGCACTGCGTCCGCGACACCGCCGGCGCGGCGTACCACCCGGCGCTGCGGCTGCCCGCGGACGCCGTGCACGTGCGCAAGGGGCAGGGGCGGCAGGACTACTCGGGCTTCGAGGGCGTGCTGACGCCCGGCGCCGGCGGGACGGGTGCCGAGTCCGGCGGGACGGGTGCCGAGTCCGCCGCCGAGGCCGGGGCGCTCGCCGACGCCGCTCCCGCCGGGCTCGCCGACGCGCTCCGGGCGCGGGACGTCGACGGCGTGGACGTCGTCGGCCTCGCCACCGACCACTGCGTGACCGCCACGGCGCTCGACGCGCTGGCCGCCGGGTTCGACGTGCGGGTGCTCACCGACCTCACCGCGGGCGTCGGGGTGCGGACCACGATCGACGCGCTCACCCGGCTCGCCGCGCGCGGCGTCACGCTCACCACGTCCGACGCCCGCTGACCGCACGGGCGTCGGCGAGCACCGCGACCGTCCCGCCACGCGCCGACCGCCCCCGCGACCTGTGAGGTCGTCACGACCCGGCGAGGTCGTCACTCGTTCGTGACGACCTCGTCGCGATGTGACGACCTCACGAAGTAGCGACCTCGCTCCGACGTGACGACCTCGGCCCGCGCGGCCCGGTCAGGCCGGCTCGCCCGCCGCGACCGCCACGCCCGAACGCTCGCGCCGCCACGCACGCCCGCCGGCCACCGCCGCCACCCCGCCGACGACCGCCAGCACCGGCACCACCAGGAACGCCGTGTGCGACCCCACGGCGTCCGCGAGCGCCCCCAGCAGGAACGGCGCGAGCCCCACGGCCACCCCGCCGCCGACGGTCGCCCGCGCCTGCGCCGCGTCCGTCGCGCCGCCCGCGGCGCCGAGCAGCAGCGCGATCCCGAGCGGGTACTGCGCGCCGTACCCGAGCCCGGCCAGGAACAGCCCGGCGAGCGCGACCGAGGCGCTCGTCGCGGTCCACAGCACGGCCCAGCCGGCGACCGCCACGCCGAACGAGGCGGCGAGCAGCCGGGCCGGCGACACCCGCAGCGACAGCGGCCCGACGACGAACCGGATCAACGTCATCCCGGCGACCAGCCCCGCGGTCGTCGCGGTGGCGATCCCGGCGCCGGCACCGGTGCGGTCCCGGACCAGGCCGGTCGCCCAGTAGGTCGTGGCGTTCTCGAGCGCCAGCGCCGCGACGACCGCGACGAGGAACCACCGCGACGCCAGCACCGCGCGCCCGGCTGCGGCCGCGCCCGTCCGCGAGCCACGCTGATCCGCACGCGCCCGCACGCCGACCTCGGGCCGCCTCAACGCCCCTTCCTCGGGCAGCAGCCGCACCGCCACCGCGGTCGCCAGCGCGAGCGCCGCGGTCACCGCGACCGCCGGCCGCCAGCCCCAGCCCGCCGCCACGCACGCGCCGACCGCGAGCGGCCCAAGCAGCCCGATCCCCGACCCGACGCCGTTCGCCTCGGTGACCGCCGCCGACGCGGTGCGCCCGTGGTGCAGCACCAGCCCCGCCTGCGCCGCGCTCACCGCGACGTTGCCGCCGACCGACACCACGACCATCCCGGACAGCGTCGCCGGCAGCGTCCAGCCGCTGGTCAGCAGGCCGATGCCGACGGCGATCAGCACGCCCGCACCCGCCAGCGCGGCCCGGCGCCCGAGCCGGAGCACGGTCCAGGGCGTCAGCGCCGCGGCCACGACCGCGCCCACGGCCATCGCGGTGCCGTGCAGGCCGGCCTGGGCGTTCGACACCCCGAGCTCGGCGGCCAGCAGCGGCACGCTCGGGTTGAAGGAGTAGAGCAGCCAGCCCCACGTGACGAAGACGCCGTCGAGCGTGAGGGTGAACCGGTCCCGGTGGAGCCTCGGCGCCGGTGCCGGGGTCTGCGTCGTCACGCCGCCGACCCTAGTGGCGGCGGTGCACCGCGGGCCGGGACCCCGGATCGAGACCCCGGCCCGCGGCCGGACGAGCAGGTGGGCTGGGCGGTGTCGCCGCCCGCCCCGTCGCCGTCAGTCCTGCACGGCCACCGCCGCGGCGAACTGGCTCGCGTACAACCGGGCGTACGCACCCCCGGCGGCGAGCAGCTCGTCGTGCGACCCCTGCTCGACGATCGACCCGTGCTCCATGACGAGGATGACGTCCGCGTCCCGGATGGTCGACAGCCGGTGCGCGATGACGAACGACGTCCGCCCCGACCGCAGCGCGTTCATCGCCTGCTGCACGAGCACCTCGGTCCGGGTGTCGACGGAGGACGTCGCCTCGTCGAGCACCAGGATCGCCGGGTCGGCGAGGAACGCGCGGGCGATGGTCAGCAGCTGCTTCTCCCCCGCCGACAGGTTCGCCGCCTCGTCGTCGATCACGGTGTCGTAGCCGTCGGGCAGCGCGCGCACGAACTGGTCGACGTGCGTGGCGACCGCGGCCTCGACCAGGCGGTCCTCCGGCACGTCCTCGACGCCGTACGCGATGTTGTCCCGGATCGTGCCGCCGAACAGCCAGGTGTCCTGCAGCACCATGCCGACCCGCGAGCGCAGGTCGTCGCGCGTGAGCTCCCGGGTGTCGACGCCGTCGAGGGTGATCCGCCCGCCGTCGATCTCGTAGAACCGCATGAGCAGGTTGACCAGCGTGGTCTTGCCGGCACCGGTGGGCCCGACGATCGCGACGGTCTGCCCGGGCTCGGCGACCAGCGACAGGCCGTCGATGAGCGGGGTCTCCGGCACGTACCGGAAGGACACGTCCTCGAAGGCGACCCGGCCCTGCACCCGCGCCGGCAGCCGCGCCGGCCGCGCCGGGTCGGGCTCCTGCTCGTCGGAGTCGAGCAGCTCGAACACCCGCTCGGCGGAGGCGACGCCCGACTGCAGCAGGTTCATCATCGACGCGATCTGGGTGATCGGCTGCGTGAACTGGCGGGAGTACTGGATGAACGCCTGCACGTCGCCGAGGGTCAGGGTGCCGGACGCGACCCGCAGGCCGCCGACCACCGCGACGATCACGTAGTTGAGGTTCGCGATGAAGCCCATCGCCGGCTGGATGATCCCGGAGATGAACTGCGCCTTGAACGACGCGGTGTAGAGCTCGTCGTTCTGGTCGTGGAACTCCTGCACCGCCTGGCGCTGCCGGCCGAACACCTTGACCAGCGCGTGCCCGGTGTACATCTCCTCGATGTGGGCGTTGAGCTTGCCGGTCCAGGTCCACTGCCCGATGAACTGCGGCTGAGACCGCTTGGCGATCGCGGCCGTCACGGCCACGGACAGCGGGATGGTCACGAGCGCGACCAACGCCAGCAGCGGGGAGATCCAGAACATCATCCCGAGCACGCCGACGACGGTCAGCACGGCCGTGATGAGCTGGGACAGCGTCTGCTGCAGCGTCTGGGCGACGTTGTCGATGTCGTTGGTGACCCGGCTCAGCACCTCGCCGCGCGGCTGCCCGTCGAAGTACTTGAGCGGCAGCCGGCCGAGCTTGGCCTCGACCTGCTCGCGGAGGCCGAACACCACGCGCTGCACGACGCCCGTCGTGATCCAGCCCTGCAACCAGCCGAACAGCGCCGAGACGACGTAGATCGCGACGACGGCGAGCAGCAGGTTCCGCAGGCTGGTGAAGTCGATGCCCTGCCCGGGTACGACGTCCATGCCGCCGAGCATGTCGGCGAGCCGGTCCTGCCCCTGCGCGCGCAGCCCCTCGATCGCCTGGGTCTTGGTGACGCCCTCGGGCAGCTGCGCGCCGACGACGCCGTTGAAGATGACGTTGGTCGCGTTGCCGAGCACCTTCGGCCCGGTGACCGCGAGCGCCACCGAGACGATCCCGAGCAGCAGCACCGCCGCGAGCTTCGGCCACTCGGGGCGCAGCACGCCGGCCAGGCGCTTGAGGGAGCCCCTGAAGTCGAGGGACTTCTCCCCGGGCATGCCCATCCCCATGCCGGGGCCGGGCCCCATCCCGCGCCGGGGCATCCGCCGCGGGGTCTGGGCGGCCGGCGCCGCGGCAGCGGAAGCCTGGGCGGGCGGCTCGGTGGCGGTGTCCCGGGCGACGCCCGCGACGTCCCGGCTGTCGTCCGGGGTCGGGTCCGGGGTCCGGGCGGTCCGGTCCTGCGCGCTCACGCCGCCTCCTCCACGCTCAGCTGGGACAGGACGATCTCCTGGTAGGTGGCGCACGACGCCATGAGCTCGGCGTGCGTGCCGGTGCCGACGACCGCACCCTCGTCGAGGACGACGATCCGGTCCGCGTCGCGGATCGTGGCGACGCGCTGGGCGACCACGACGACCGCCGACCGGCGCGTCTCCGGCACCAGCGCGGCCCGGAGCGCCGCGTCGGTGGCGAAGTCGAGCGCCGAGAACGAGTCGTCGAACAGGTAGATCGCCGGCTTGCGGACCAGGGCCCGGGCGATCGCGAGCCGCTGCCGCTGCCCGCCCGAGACGTTGGTGCCGCCCTGGGCGATCGGGGCGTCCAGGCCCCCGGGCATCTCGGCGACGAACGACCGCGCCTGCGCGACCTCCAGCGCGTGCCAGAGGTCCTCGTCGGTGGCGTCGGGGTTGCCGTACCGCAGGTTCGACGCGACGGTGCCGCTGAACAGGTAGGGCCGCTGCGGCACCAGGCCGACCATCGACCACAGGTCCTCGGGGGCCAGGTCACGCACGTCCACGCCGTCGACGGCGACCGTGCCGGCCGTCGCGTCGAACAGCCGCGGCACCAGGTTGACCAGGGTGGTCTTGCCCGAGCCCGTCGATCCGATGACGGCCGTGGTCTGCCCGGGCTCGGCGACCAGGTCGACGCCGTGCAGCACCGCGCGCTCGGCGCCCGGGTACCGGAACTCGACGCCGCGCAGCTCCAGGCGGCCCTGGGGACGCTCGAGCCGGACGGGCTGCGCCGCGGGGACGACCGACGACTCGATGTCGAGCACGGCCGTGATGCGCTCGGACGACACGACGGCGCGGGGCACCATCACGAACATCATCGTCGACATCATGACCGCCATCAGGATGTACATGATGTAGCTGAGGAACGCGGTCAGGGCGCCGATCTGCATGTCGCCGGCCTCGATCCGGCCCGCCCCGAACCACAGCACGCCCACGCTGGTGATGTTCATGATGAGCATGACCGTCGGGAACATCAGCGACATGAGCCGGCCGACCCGCAGCGAGGTGTCGAACAGCGCGTCGTTCGCCTCGGCGAAGCGGGCGGCCTCGCGGCGCTCCCGCACGAACGCGCGGATGACCCGCAGGCCGGTGATCTGCTCGCGCATCACGCGGTTGATCGCGTCGATCCGCTTCTGCATCGTCCGGAAGTACGGCACCATCCGGCTGACGATCAGCCCGACGACGATGCCGAGCACCGGGACGACGACGAGCAGCAGCCCGGACAGCGCCACGTCCTCCTGCAACGCGAGCACGACACCGCCGACCAGCATGATCGGGGCCATCAGCATGATGGTGAACGACAGCAGCGCGACCATCTGCACCTGCTGCACGTCGTTCGTGGTGCGGGTGATGAGCGACGGGGCGCCGAACTGGCCCATCTCCTGGGCGGAGAAGTCCTGCACGCGGGTGAACAGCCCCTCGCGCAGGTCCCGGCCGAAGGCCATCGCGACCCGGGCGCCGAAGTACACCGCGGCGATCGAGCAACCGACCTGGAGCAGGCTGACGCCCAGCATCACGGCGCCGATCCGCATGATGTAGCCGGTGTCGCCCACGGCGACGCCCTTGTCGATGATGTCGGCGTTCAGGCTGGGCAGGTACAGCGTCGCGATGGTCTGCGCGAGCTGGAGCAGCAGCACGGCGACGACCTGGGGCCGGTAGGGCCTCAGGTAGTCCCGGAGCAGGCGGAGCAGCATGGGTCTCCCGGGTGGGGCGGCGGGCCGGGGTGGGGCGGTGCGTCCGCGGCGCTGGCCGGGCGGGGCGGACGGGTGCGGCGCCCGGCGGCGAGGCCGGGGTCGTGGCGGGCGGCCCCGGGGATCGAGCCGGGGCCTGGGTGGGTCAGCTCCCCCGCTCGCGCGCAGGGGTGGTGTCGGGGCGCCGGGTCGGTCGCGACGCGCTCGGTGGTCTTCGGGGGCGCGGGCCTCAGGTGCGGGCGGCGCCGTGCAGCAGCACGTCGACGAGCTCGGTGACCGGGACCCCGTCGTCGTCGGGCAGGACCGGCGGGCCCTGCCCCATCACCGCTGCGATCAGCAGGTGCGCGAGCCGCTCGGGCTCGATGCGCAGCTCGCCACGGTACGCCTCGACGCGCCGGACCACCGCGGCACGGACCTCGGCGAGCGCGCGCAGCCGGGCGTCGCGGCCGGAGGGGCCGTGCAGCGGGAGCCGGTCGCCGGGGCGGTGGCCGGGCGCGTGCGCCGCGTCGTCGGCGTGCGTGGCGTCGGCATGCGCGGGCCCGGTGATCGGCCGACCGAGCGGGTCGGCACCGCGCGCCCCCCGCACGGCGGCGGCGCGGCGGCCCTCGTCGGACGCGAGGATCGCGTGCACCGCGAACATGACGCGCCGGACCCGGCGTCCACGGGCGGCCATCACGTCGGCCAGCTGGGTGAGCTCGGCGGCGAGGTCCGCGGCCCGGGGCAGGTCGTCGATCTCCGCGACGCCGGCGGCCGGGTCGAGCGCGCGCTCCGCGGCGGCGGTCAGCAGCTCGACCTTGTCGTCGAACGCCCGGAACAGGGTGCCCTCCGCGACCCCGGCGGCCACGGCGATCTGCCGGGTCGACACCTGCGCTCCGTGCGCCTCGAGCAGCGGGACCGTGGCGAGCGCGATGGCGGCGCGGCGCTCGTCGCGGCTCATCGGCCGCGCGCGTCCGGTCCGGGGCTCGTCCATGCCGCCAAGCGTAAGTGAGTGAGCACTCACTCGTCCAGGCCGTTCGTCCCGGGCGAAAGCCTCGGGCACCTCACCTTCGCCCGCCCGGTCGGCGAGTTCGGTACGTGTCGCCGAGTTCGGCGCGTACGGCCACCGAACTCGGCGACACCCACCGAACACGACGCTCGACTCCGTGAGATCGGTGCGTCGTGTCGAGATCGGCGTTTCCAGCCACCGTTCTCGACGCCACCACCGACCTCGGCACGAGCCACCGTTCTCGGCACGAGCCGCCGACCTCGGCACGAGCCGCCGATCTCGAAGCGAACGCCCGATCTCGCCACGAGCTGCCGCCGCCGCCGCACGCGACGACGCCCGCCGCACCCCGGAGGGTGCGGCGGGCGTCGGGTCGAGCGTGCCACGCGTCAGCGCGCGCGGCCCCGGCTCACGGCGCCGGCGGCGCCGGCGGGCCCGGCTGCACGGGCGGCTCGGGCTCGGCCGGCGGGACCTGACCCGGGCCTGCGTCCCGCTGCTCGCGCCGCGTCGCCCCCGGCTGCGGCCGCTGCCCGGCCTCGGCGACCGGGTCGAACGGCCGGCCGCTGTAGGTGCCGGCGCTGGTGGCGTCGGCCGTGGCGGCCTCGGACTCGCGCCGCGCCTCGGCGAGCGCCTCCTTCGGGTCGGTCAGCGCGACCGGCGGGAGGTCGTCCGGCCCGAGCGGGGACTCCCCCGCCGCCCGGCCCGACGGCGCACCCTCCGGCGCCGCGCCGCCCGCGCCGCCGAACGCGCCCGCGAACCCCTGCGTGAACTGGCCGAGCATGCCGGTCAGCTCGGACGGCACGATCCACACCTTGTTGGCGGGGGTCGCCGCGAGCTTCGGCAGCGCCTGCAGGTACTGGTAGGCCAGCAGCTTGGGGTCGGCGTCGCCGCGGTGGACGGCGTCGAACACCTGGAGGATCGCGCGGGACTCGCCCTCGGCGGTGAGGATCGCCGACTGCGCGGCACCCTCGGCGCGGAGGATCGCGGCCTGCTTCTCGCCCTCGGCGGTGAGGATCTGGGACTGCTTGACGCCCTCCGCGGTGAGGATCGCGGCGCGGCGGTCGCGCTCGGCGCGCATCTGCTGCTCCATCGCGCCCTGGACGGAGGCGGGCGGGTCGATGCTCTTGAGCTCGACGCGGTTCACGCGGATACCCCACTTGCCGGTCGCCTCGTCGAGGACGCCGCGGAGCTGGCCGTTGATCTGGTCGCGGCTGGTGAGGGTCTGCTCGAGGTCCATCGAGCCGATGACGTTGCGGAGCGTGGTCACGGTGAGCTGCTCGATACCGGTGATGTAGTTCGCGATCTCGTAGACCGCGGACTTGGGCTCCGTCACCTGGAAGTAGATGACGGTGTCGATGCTCACGACGAGGTTGTCGGAGGTGATCACCGGCTGCGGCGGGAAGGACACGACCTGCTCGCGCAGGTCGACCCCCGCCCGGACCCGGTCGATGAACGGGATGATCAGGTGCAGGCCGGCGTCCATGGTCCGGTGGTACCGGCCCAGCCGCTCGACGAGCAGCGCCACGGTCTGCGGGACGACCCGCACCGCCCGCGCCAGGGTCACCACGACGAAGATCACGAGGATGGCGAGGAGCACCCACCCCACGATCGTGCCGATGCTCGGGTCGTCCACTGCGTCTCCTCCCAGCCGCGGCCCGGGTGGGGCCGCACGTGCGCGGCGGCGACCGGTCGGCCGCCGCCGTCCGTCAGATGCCCGCGGGCGCCCCGGGTGCTCCGGAGCCGTCGGTCGCGGGCCGGTCGCCGACGGCCTCCACGACCGCCGTGGCCCCGTCGATCCGCGCGACGCGGACCTCGGTACCGGTGTCGAACGAGGTGCCCACCACGAGCGAGCGCGCGGACCAGACCTCGCCGCCGAGCTTCACGCGACCGCCCGAGGCGTCGGTCGGGGCGACGACCACGGCGGGCCGCCCGACCAGCGCGGCCGAGTTGGTCTCGACCAGCTGGGTGCGCTCGCGCAGCCGGTGCAGCAGGAACGGCCGCAGCGCGAACAGCAGCAGCAGCGCGGCGGCCGCGGCCACGATGATCTGGACCGCCAGCGGGGCGTCGAGGGCCGCGGCGAGCGCGCCGGCCAGGGCGCCGCCCGCGAGCATGAGGAAGATCAGGTCCAGCGAGAACATCTCGGCGACGCCCAGCAGCAGCGCGCCGCCCAGCCACCACAGCCAGTCCATCGTCGGCCCCTCTCAGCCCGGGCGCCCGGGACCGGGCGCCACTGTCCGTCACCTCACGTGCGGGCGACCGCCGAGCGGCCGCTCACCACCGATCCTAGACGATCCCTTGACCGATCTGTGAGGAAATCCGGGAGCCTGTCGACCGACCGGACGAACCAGGATGAACCAGGTCAGCGCCGCCCGCGAGCGGTCCACCGGTCGCCGGACCGCTCGACCTCGAGCGGCGTGCCGAACGCCCCGGTGAGGTTCTCGGACGTGAGGACCTCGTCGACGGGTCCGGCCGCGTGCACCTTCCCGTCGGCGAGCAGCAGCAGGTGCGTGAAGCCGGGCGGGATCTCCTCGACGTGGTGCGTGACCAGCACGAGCGCCGGCGACCGGCGGTCGGCGGCCAGCTCGGCGAGCGCGGCGACGAGCTCCTCGCGACCGCCCAGGTCCAGGCCGGCGGCGGGCTCGTCGAGCAGCAGCAGCTCCGGGTCGCTCATCAGCGCGCGGGCGATCTGCACCCGCTTGCGCTCGCCCTCGCTGAGCGTGCCGTAGAACCGGTCGGCGAACCGCTCGACGCCGAAGGCCGCCATGAGGTCGGCGGCCCGCGACTCGTCGACGGCCTCGTAGGCCTCGCGCCAGCGGCCCGTCACGCCGTAGGCCGCGGTCAGCACGACGTCCTTGACGACCTCGCCGCCCGGGATGCGCTCCGCGAGCGCCGCGCTGGCCAGGCCGATGCGCGGGCGCAGCTCGAACACGTCGACGCGCCCGAGCCGCGAGCCCAGCAGGTCGGCGGTGCCGGAGGTGGGGTGCATGCGGCCGGAGGCCACCTGGAGCACCGTCGTCTTGCCGGCGCCGTTGCGGCCCAGCACCACCCAGCGCTCGCCCTCGCGGACCGTCCAGGACAGCCCGTCGAGGATCGTCGTGGTGCCGCGGCGGATGGTCACGTCCTGCAGGTCGAGCACGGAGGTCATGGACACCAGACCCTAGCCGCCCGGGGCGGCCCGGACGTGGACGTACGTTGGTGGCGTGGACCGCACCGCCCTCGCCCTGCCCCGCTCCGTGCGCCTCGCCCTCTGGCTCGACCAGGCAGGCTCCGGCGCCGACCCCGTCCAGCGCACGCTCGTCGCCGTCCAGGGCGACGACGAGCCGCACCGCGTCGTCGTGCCCGACGCCGACGTGCCCGGGCTGGACGACGGCGCGCGGGGCTCGGTGACCCTCGCGGACCTGGTGGCGGCGTGGGCGAGCGGGCCGCGGGTCGTGGCCGCCGTGCTGCCGGCGCCCGGCGACCCCGCGGGCGCCCCGGCGTCGGTCGCGGGGGCGGCGCAGGAGGCGGGCGAGGCCGTCCTCGTCAGCACCCCCGACGGCGACTACGCCGCGGTCCCGCGGGTGGAGGTGTTCGGCAGCGTCTACGAGGCGGGGCACCTGGTGACGTGGTCCGTGCACCCGGTCGCCCCGTGGCGCACCGCGCTCGTCGGGCACGTCGGGACCCTGGCCGAGGCGGACCGGGAGCTGACCACGGCGCTCACCCGCGCGACCGAGGCGCTGACCACGCTCGACGTCGCGCGCTGGCGGCCGGACGCGGCGGAGCGGATCGCGGCGCTCCGCGACGCCCCGGACGCGCGCGGCGTGCTCCCGCCGGGGCTCGACCCCCGGAGGGTGCGGGTCATCGGCTCGGCGCTGCGGCTGCGCGCGATCGTCGACATCGCGGCGGCCGACGACGGCGCCGCGGTCAACCTGTGGCAGGCCGACCAGCGCACGTCGGCGCTGCGGGACGTCGACCGGGCGGCGCGCCGCGCGCTGGCGGTCGCGACGCACCCGGCGCACGACGCGCCGGACCCGCGCCGGGGCTGACCGCGGCTCAGCCCAGGACGGAGCGGTACACCTCGAGCGTCCGGTCGGCGATCGCGTCCCAGGAGAAGTGGTCCTCGACCCGCCGCCGTGCGGCCACGCCCCAGGCGCGGGCGCGGTCCGCGTCGGACACGGCCTCCGCGAGGGTCGCGCCGAGGTCGGCCACGAACCGGTCCGGGTCGACGGGAGTGCCGGTGCCGTCCTGCACCTGCTCGATCGGCACCAGCCAGCCCGTGGCCCCGGCGTCCACGACCTCCGGGATGCCGCCGGTCGCGGTGCCGACGACCGGCAGCCCGACCGCCATGGCCTCGAGGTTGACGATGCCCAGCGGCTCGTAGACCGACGGGCAGGCGAACACGGTCCCGGTCGCGAGGACGGCCACGAGCTCGTCGCGCGGCAGCATGCGCTCGATCCAGACGACGCCGTCCCGCTTCGCGCGCAGCTGCTCGACCAGCCCGGTCACCTCGGCGAGGATCTCGGGCGTGTCCGGCGCGCCCGCGCACAGCACGAGCTGCACCTCGGGCGGCAGGGACTCGGCGGCGCGCAGCAGATACGGCAGGCCCTTCTGCCGGGTGATCCGCCCGACGAACACGACCGCCGGCCGGTCGGGGTCGATCCCGTTGGCGCGCGCCACGTCCCGGGCGGTCGCCCACTCGTCGTCCGTCTCCGGCCGCCGCCAGCCCGCCAGGTCGATGCCGTTGTGCACGACGCGGACCTTCTCCGGGTCGATCGCCGGGTAGCAGCGCAGGATGTCCGCCCGCATGCCCGCGCTCACCGCGATCACCGCGGCGGCCGACTCGAAGGCCGTCTTCTCGGCCCAGGACGACAGCGCGTACCCGCCACCGAGCTGCTCGGCCTTCCACGGGCGCAGCGGCTCCAGGCTGTGCGCCGACACCACGTGCGGCACACCGTGCAGCAGCGAGGCGAGGTGGCCCGCGAGGTTCGCGTACCAGGTGTGCGAGTGCACCAGGTCGGTCGCGGGCCCGTCGCCCCGGCCGACGCCGTCGACGATCGCCAGGTCCACCCCGAAGGTGGCGAGCGCGGGGTTCGCGTCGCCGAGCGGGGCGGGCACGTCGTAGCCCGTCACGCCGGACTCGTCGCGCGCGCCGTCGAAGCAGTGCACCCGCACGTCGACGCTGCGACGCAGCACCGCGGCGAGCTCCGCCACGTGGACGCCGGCGCCCCCGTAGACGTGGGGCGGGTACTCCCGGGTCAGCAGGTCGACTCTCACGCGCGACACGCTAGCGCGGAACGGGAAGTTCGCCTCGCCGAGACGCAGGTCGTGGCACTACGGTCGGGGCATGGCAGCGCCGCGCATCCTGGCAATCGTCCTCGCAGGTGGAGAGGGCAAGCGGCTCATGCCGCTGACCGCCGCCCGCGCCAAGCCCGCCGTCCCGTTCGGGGGCATCTACCGCCTGGTCGACTTCGCCCTGTCGAACCTCGTGAACTCGCGGTACCTGCACATCATCGTGCTGACGCAGTACAAGTCGCACAGCCTCGACCGGCACGTGTCGAAGACCTGGCGCATGTCCACGCTGCTCGGCAACTACGTCTCCCCCGTGCCCGCGCAGCAGCGGGTCGGCAAGCACTGGTACCTCGGCAGCGCCGACGCGATCTACCAGTGCCTCAACATCCTGGACGACGAGCGGCCCGACATCGTCGTCGTGGTCGGCGCCGACCACGTGTACCGCATGGACTTCTCGCAGATGGTCGACCAGCACATCGCGACCGGGGCCGAGATGACCGTCGCCGGCATCCGCCAGCCGATCGCGATGGCCGACCAGTTCGGCGTCATCGAGACGGCGCCCGACGACCCGACGAAGATCACCGCGTTCCGGGAGAAGCCGTCCGACCCGGTCGGCCTGCCGGACTCCCCCGGCGAGATCCTCGCGTCGATGGGCAACTACGTCGTCAACACCGACGCGCTCATCCGCGCGGTGACCGAGGACGCGGAGAACCCGAGCAGCCGGCACGACATGGGTGGCGACCTCGTCCCCGCGTTCGTCGAGCGCGGCACCGCGGCGGTCTACGACTTCATCAACAACGACGTCCCGGGTTCGACCGACCGGGACCGGCAGTACTGGCGGGACGTCGGGACCCTGGACTCGTACTACGACGCGAACCAGGACCTCATCTCGATCGAGCCGGTGTTCAACCTCTACAACGACGCCTGGCCGCTGTACACGGGCTACACCGGCCTGCCGCCGGCCAAGTTCGTGCACGCCGGCGCCGGGCGCCTCGGGCACGCCGCCGACTCGATCGTGTCCCCGGGCGTGATCGTGTCCGGGGCGACGGTGTCGGGCTCGGTGCTGTCGCCGGGCGTGTACCTGCACTCCTGGGCGCAGGTGACCGACTCGGTGCTCATGGACGGCGTCATCGTCAACCGGTACGCCCAGGTGCACCGCGCGATCCTCGACAAGAACGTCGTGGTGCACGAGCGGGCGCGGGTGGGCATCGACCGGGAGCACGACCTCGAGCGCGGGTTCACCGTGACGGAGTCGGGCATCACGGTGGTGCCGAAGGGCGCGGTCATCGAGCTGTAGGCACGGGCGTGGACGCGCCCCGCACGCGCGGGACGCGTCCCGCTAGCCTGCCCGGGTGAGCCTTCCGCGACCCACCCGCCTTGTCGTCATGGACGTCGACTCGACGCTCATCACCCAGGAGGTCGTCGAGCTCCTGGCCCAGCACGCCGGCTCCCGCGCGGAGGTCGCGGACATCACCGAGCGCGCCATGCGCGGGGAGCTCGACTTCACGGAGTCGCTGCGCGCGCGGGTCGCGACGCTGGCGGGGCTGCCGGTGTCGGTGTTCGAGGCGGTGCTGGCCGAGGTCGTCGTGACGCCCGGGGCCGTCGAGCTCCTCGCGGAGCTGGACCGGCGCGGCTGGCCGGTCGGGCTGGTGTCCGGCGGCTTCGTCGAGGTCGTCGGGCCGCTCGCCGACCGGCTGGGCATCCCGCGCTACCGCGCGAACGCGCTCGAGGTCGAGCACGGCGCGCTCACCGGCCGCGTGGCGGGCGAGGTCGTGGACCGCGCCGTGAAGGCGCGGACGCTGCGCGAGTTCGCCGCCGAGACCGGGGTGCCGCTCGAGCGCACGGTCGCGATCGGCGACGGGGCGAACGACCTCGACATGCTGGCGACCGCGGGGTTCGGGATCGCGTTCAACGCCAAGCCGGTCGTCTGCGCGCAGGCGGACGCCGAGGTGCGCGACCGCCTGGACGCCGTGCTGGACCTGCCGCCGTTCGCCTGACGCGCTCGGCTCAGGCCGGGTCGACCACGCGCAGCAGGCGGGCGCCGTCCGGCTCCAGGTCGGCCCACGCCGTCGGCACCTCGAGCACCGAGTACGACGCGGTCGACACCCCGACGCGCACCCGCGCGAGCGCGGCGTCGTCCGACCCCGGTCCCGCGAGCGCGGCGGCGGTCTGCGAGACGGTCGGCTCGTGGCCGACGACCAGCACGGTGCCGGCCGACTCGTCGAGCTCGCGGAGCAGCCCGAGCAGCTGCCGGATGCCGGCGGCGTAGACGTCGTCGGACAGCCGGGCAGTCTCCGCCGGCACCTCGAGCCCGGCGCGGACCAGGTCCCACGTCTGCCGGGTGCGCAGCGCCGACGACACCAGCGCGAGGTCGGGCACCAGGCCCGCCGCGCGCAGCCCCGTGCCGACCTCGGAGGCGTGCTTCCGCCCGGCGAGGGCGAGGGGTCGGAGCTGGTCGTCGAGGGAGCCCGGGTGCTCCGCCTTCGCGTGGCGGAGCAGGACGAGCTGGTGCGCGGAGCCGTGGGTCACGCGCACCAGCGTCCCACGACTACTGACCCATGGCGTGCACGCCGCCGTCGACGTGCACCATCTCCCCCGTGGTCTTGGGGAACCAGTCGGACAGCAGGGCGGCCACGGCGCGGGCGGTCGGCTCCGGGTCGTGCACGTCCCAGCCGAGGGGCGCGCGGCCGTCCCAGCCGCCCTCCATCGACTCGAAGCCCGGGATCGACTTCGCGGCGGTGGTGCGGATCGGGCCCGCCGACACCACGTTGACCCGGATGCCCTGGGGACCGAGGTCGCGGGCCAGGTAGCGGGAGGTCGACTCGAAGGCCGCCTTGGCGACGCCCATCCAGTCGTAGACGGGCCAGGCGAACCGGGCGTCGAACGTGAGGCCGACGATCGAGCCGCCGCCGGTCAGCAGCGGCTGCGTGGCGGTGGCCAGCGACTTCAGCGAGAACGCGGACACCTCGAGCGCGGTGGCCACGTCGGCCCACTCGGCGGCGAGGAAGTTGCCGCCCATGACGGACTGCGGCGCGAAGCCGATCGAGTGCACGACGCCGTCCAGGTGGTCGACGTGCTCCCGCACGCGCTCCGGGAGGGCGGCCAGGTCGTCGGCGTCGGTGACGTCGAGCTGCACGACCGGCGCCTCCTTCGGCAGCCGGCGGGCGATCGCCTGGGTCAGGCGGAACTGGCGGCCGAACGAGCTCAGCACGACCTCGGCGCCCTCCTCCTGCGCGAGCCGCGCCACGTGGAAGGCGATGGAGCCGTCGGTGAGGACGCCGGTGACGAGGAGCTTCTTGCCGTCGAGCAGGCCCATGGTGTTTCCGATCGTTCGAGGGTGCGGGGAGGAGGTCAGTGGCCCATGCCGAGGCCGCCGTCGACCGGCAGCACGGCGCCGGAGATGTACCCGGCGGCGGGCGAGGCGAGGAACTCGACGGCGGCGGCGATCTCGTCGACCGCGCCGAACCGGCCCGCGGGGATGGACGACAGGTAGGTGTCCTGGCGGTCCTGCGGGAGCTCGGCGGTCATCTGGGTCTCGATGAACCCCGGCGCGACGACGTTCGCGGTGATGCCGCGGCCGCCGAGCTCGCGCGTGACCGAGCGCGCCATGCCGACCAGGCCGGCCTTGGTCGCGGTGTAGTTCACCTGGCCGGCGTTGCCGTACAGGCCGACGACCGAGCCGATCATCACGATGCGCCCGCGGCGCAGCCGGATCATGCCCTTCGACGCGCGGCGCACGCACCGGAACACGCCCGTGAGGTTGACGTCGAGCACCTGCTGGAAGTCGTCGTCCGACATCCGCATGAGCAGGCCGTCGCGGGTCACGCCGGCGTTGGCCACCAGGACCTCGACGGGGCCGTGCTGGGCCTCGACCTCGGCGAACGCGGCGTCGACGGACGCGGTGTCGGTGACGTCGCCGGTCAGCGCCAGGACGCCGTCGGGGGCGCCGCCGCTGCGGACGATGGTCGCGACCTTGTCGCCGTTCGCGACGAACCGCTCGGCGATCGCGCGGCCGATGCCGCGGTTGGCCCCGGTCACGAGCACGCTGCGCGGCTCCGGGCTGCTGGGCTGGGAGTTCTCGGACACGGAAGTCGACGCTATCCGACGGCTCCGGGGCGACGGTGCACCGCCGCGGCACAGGATGGCGGTCCGGCGTTGTCCGGTTCGCACAATCCGCGGTCCGTCGCAGCGGGCGACACCTCCCGAGAGTGGAAGGTTGTGACGGACACGCCGTCGGCGTGTCCGTCACAACCTTCCACTGTCGACGTGGGTGGCTGGGCGGACGGCCGGTCAGAGCGGGCGGCGCATCCGGTAGTTGGTCAGCTCGACGCCGCGCAGGACCGGGTGCTGCTCCGCGACCACCTCGAAGCCGTGCGCCTCGAAGAACGGGCGGGCGGTGACGCTCGCGTGGGTGGTGAGCTCGGTCGCGCCGTCGGCGGCGGCCGTGCGGACCGCCCAGTCGAGCAGCGCGCGGGCCACCCCCTGCCGCGCGGCGCCGGGGTCGACGAACATCATGTCGACGTAGCCGGCCGCGTCCACGTCGGTGAACCCGACGACCGCGGCGTCCCGGACGGCGACCCGGGTGCGCGCCGCTGCCCGGCGGGCGGCCCAGGCGTCCGGGTCCATGTCGTCGGGCGCCCACGCGGCGATCTGCTCCGGGGTGTAGTCCCGGGCCGCGGTGACGGTGATCGCGCGCCGGAACACGGCGAGCGTCGCGGCGGCGTCGTCGGGCGTGTGGGCGCGGAGCAGGAGCGCACCGCCGGCCGCGGCCTTGTCGGACGTCCTCGGCGCGGGCTGCCCGGCGCCCGCGCGCGCACCCGCCGCCTCGAGCCCGGCGAGCGCGCGCGCCTCCTCCCCCGCGTCGCCCGCCGCGCGCGCCAGCGCCAGGGCCTGGTCGAAGCGGTCCCGCGCGTCGCCGGCCCGCCCCGCGGCGAGCGCGACCGCGCCCAGGGCGTTCAGGGCCTCGACCTCGACGAGCCCCGCCCGGATCCGCGCCGCCTGGTCGCGCGCGCCCGCCAGCGCCTCCTCGGCGGCGTCGAGGTCACCCACCCGGTGCAGCGCGCGCCCCAGCACCGTCCGCGCCTCGGCCTGCGCCTCGACGTCCCCGAGGTCACCGGCCCGCTCGGCCAGGGCGCGCAGGGCAGGGACCGCGGAGGGGAGCTCGGCGGGGTCGCCGGCCGTGAGCACCAGGCGCTGCTCGTGCAGGGCCGTCCGCAGGCCGAGGTTCGCGTCGCCGAGCCGGTCCGCCGCCGCGCGCGCCTGCACGACCCGGGCCCGCGCCTCGGCGATCCGCCCGGCGTGCTCCAGCGCCAGCGCCGAGTTGCTCGTCACGACCGCCACGTTGAGCACGTCGCCCACCCGCTCGGCGAGCGCGAGGGCCAGGTCGTAGCCCGCGAAGGACTCCTCGTGCCGCCCGAGCACCCGCAGCGCGTCGGCGTGGTTGCCCACCGCGCGCCCCTCGCTGACGACGTCGCCGCCGGCGCGGGCCGCGGCCGCCGCGTCGGCGTACGCGCGCAGGGCCTCGTCGGTGCGGCCGAGCCGCTTGTAGACGTTGCCGATCCGGTTGAGCGTCTGGCCCGGCCGCGGGTCGTGCCCGGACTCGTGCGCGCGCACCAGCTGCGCCAGCGCCTCGTCGTACCGGCCGAGGTGCTCGAGCACCCGACCCAGGTCCCGGCCCGCGCGGCTCCGGCCGGCCGGGTCCGCGGCCGCGGCGGCCGCCCCGTGCAGCACCAGCGCGTCGGCGTAGTGGCCGGCGGTGTCCAGGTACGCCGCCAGGAGCCCGGACAGCTCGCCGAGCGGGGCGGCGATCCCGAGGTCCGCGCACCGCGCGCCCGCCGCCACCGCCACCGGGCGGAGCGCGTCGAGCCGCTCGCGGGCGACGGCCGGCGACGCGGCCACGGACGAGGACCCGAGCGCCAGGTCGTGGTGCGGCGCGACGACGGCGACCAGCGGGCGGGACACCTCGAGGAGGCGGGCGACCAGCCGCTCGACGGCGGCGCGGCGCGCGCTGACCGGCTCGTCGTCCTGCGCGGCCTCCCGCGCGTACCGCCGCACGAGCGCGTGCACCGTCGACCGGCCGCCCGGCGCCGGCAGCACCAGGTGCGCGTCCTCCAGCACCGCGAGCGCCCGGCGCACGCTCGGCGCGTCCAGCCCCGCGAGCACGGCGAGCCACGTCGACGACAGCGCGGCGTCCAGCAGCGCGAGCCGGCGCAGCACGAGCGCCTGCTCCGGGTCGAGCGCGCGGTAGGCCGCGTCGAGGGCGGGCAGGGCGTGCGACGACTGCGTCACCCGGTGCACCTGGTCCGCGAGCGACCACGACGGGCGCTCGGCGACCTGGCCGGCCGCCACCGCCAGCGCGACGGGGAGGTGCCCGCACGCCGCGGCGAGCGCGGCGGCGGCCTCGGGCTCGGCGGCGACCCGCTCGGGGCCCACCAGGTCGCCGAGCATCGCGACGGCCGCGTCCGGGGCCAGCGGGGCGAGTCGGACGGTGCGGGCGCCGGCGACCGGGAGCGCGCGGCGGGCGGTGACCAGCAGGGACCATCCGGGGGCGGCCTCGGCGAGGGCGCGCGCGACGGCGACGGGGCGGTCGGGGTCGTCCACGTCGAGCAGGACGAGGAGGCCGGGAGCGCGGGACGTCCCCGGGGCGGAGGACGCCGCGGGCGGTGCCGCCGGCGTCGCCGCGGGCGGCGTCGCGGGCAGGGCCGTCGCCACGAGGTCCGGGTCGAGGTCGCCCGGGCCGAGCAGGACCGGCGCCGCCCCGCGGGCCCGGTGCGTGCGGGCGACCGCCTCGGCGAGCGCGGTGAGGCCGGAGCCGGGGACGCCGGTCAGCACGGCGACCCGGGCGGGGTCGGGTCCGGCATCCGCGCCGGGGTCGACGTCCGCACCCGAGTCCCCGGCGGCACCCGCGTCGGGGGGCCCGGGCGCACCGGCCTCCGCGCCCGCACCGGCGGCCGCGGCTGCGCCCGACGCCCAGGCCAGCAGCTCCGCGAGCTCGGCGTCCCGCCCGCGCAGCACGGGCTCCGGTGCCGCGTCGTCGGGCGCGCGCAGCAGCCCGGTACCCGCCGCGGCGCCGTCCGGCGCGTCGCCCGCCCTCGCCGCGGTCCCGTCCCCGCCGGCTCGCGGCGCCGCGGGCGCCGTCGCCACCGCCGCGTGGGCCGCCCGCCACCGGGCCGCGTCCTCGGCGGTGCCGCCCAGCGCGCGCACCAGGTCGGCGACCAGCTCGACGTCGAGCCGCGCCCGCCCGTCCCGGAACGCGTCGTAGACCGTCACCCGCCCGGGGCGCCGCTCCGGCCCGGGGACCCCGCGACCCGCGCGGACGGCGTCGACGCGGCGGACCAGGTCGGCGTAGGACGGCGAGCCGGCGCCGGCGCGGAGCGTGCGCAGGCGGCCGGTGAGGTCGTCCCAGCGGACCGGGTGCGGCGGCGGGGCGACGTCGGGCACCGCCCCAGGCTAGCCACCCCGCGCGAGCCGCCGTCGCCCCGTCCGCGGTCCGGGCGCTGGTCCAGGCGGGTCCGGCGCGGCGTTCGGGTTCGTTCGGGAGCGCTGCGCCGGTGCCCGCTCGCCGGGTGCGATGGGCCTCCCCCGCGCCGTGGCCGCACGGCGCGCCCGTTCCCGAGGAGCCGCACCCGATGGGCCTGTTCGACAAGATCAAGGCGATGTTCGCGACCGAGTTCACCGTGCTGGAGGGCGCCCCCGCCCTGACGCCGGAGCAGGACCGCGCGCTCGCGCTCGGCGCGGTCTACGCCGCCGAGGGGCACCTGCCGATCAACGCGCCCACGATGGAGGCCGATCCGCGCACCGCGCAGAAGCTGCTGTCCGGCGCCTGGGACGTGCACGGACCGGACGACGTCGACGGCGCGTACGGGTACCTGCTGCACCAGGGCCACCGCGGGTACTACGCGCTCGTCGCGCCGCGGGTCGACGAGGTGTTCGCCGCGCGCGGCGGCCGGAAGCTGCAGGACGAGCACCAGGCCCGGATCGCGCAGGAGGCCGCCGAGCGCGGGCTGGACCCCGAGCGCGCCCGCCGCTGGTACGTGGGCTGGACCGGCGCGGCGGTCGCCGGCGGGCACGCGGCGCTCCCGGACCCGCTGCCCGCGAGCATCGTCGCGTGGGACGCGGCGCGGGTCGTGCACCTCAGCCGGCTGCTGCTGGACGCCGGGCTGGTCACCCCCGACCGGGCGTGGGACGCGATGGGCGAGGCAGTCGGGCTGGCGCGGCCGGCGTACCGCGGCTGGGAGGAGTTCGGCCGGGCGTTCGTCGTCGGGCGCGCGTTCTGGACGGCCGGCACGAGCCGGAACCCGGTCGACGGCGACATCGGGAAGTTCGACGGCGCGGTCGACGACCTGCTGAAGGTCGACGGCTCCCCGTGGCTGCGGCTCGCGTACTGAGCCGGCCGTGCCGCACCGCACGGGCTGGGTCGGCCTGCTCCTGATGCTGCTGCTGGTGGCCGCCGGGATGGTCGTCGTCGCCGTTTGGGGCGACGACCTGCGGCCCGCGGTGCACGCGTTCCTGCAGAACGCCGCCCGCCGGCTGTGAGCGGGCTGAGACGGAGGCGCCGCCGGGAGGGAGGAACGCCCGGCGGCGCCTACGATCAGGTGTGAGCAGGCGGACCCCACCACCGGCGCAGAGCGTCACCAGCGCCCCCGAGCCCCTCGGCGCCGACCAGGCGCGCCGGGCCCGCCGCTACCTGATCCAGATGGGGATCCGGGTGGTCTGCTTCCTCGTCGCCGTGCTGACCTGGTCCCGGGTCCCGCTGTGGGTGAGCCTCGTGCTCATCGTCGGCGCCGTCGTGCTGCCGTACATCGCCGTGCTGTTCGCCAACGCCGGCCGCGAGCGCCGCGATGACGCGCCCCCGGGGTACCTGCCGCACCTGCTCGACGCCGCGCCGACCGCGCGGCCGGTGGCACCCGCTCCCCCGACGCACGGGCCGGGCCCGGCGGACGAGCCGTGGCGCTCCGGCGACCGGCCGGCCGGGCACGACGGCGCGGACGACGACGACACCCGCGGAGGCACCCGATGACCGCGCCCACTCCCGACGCCGTCGGCGAGGACCTCGTGTGCAGCGCCCGCGGCTGCCGCGCCGACGCCTCCTGGGGCGTGCTGTGGAACAACCCGCGCCTGCACACGCCGGAGCGCCGCAAGGTGTGGCTCGCGTGCGACGAGCACCGGGAGCACCTCGAGGAGTACCTGCGGGTGCGGGCCTTCTACGCCGACACCGTGCCGGTCGCGGACCTGCCGCGGATCGACCTCGGCGAGCGCCCGAGGCTGCCCGGGCTGCCGGGCCTGGGCGGCCTGCCCGGGACCCCGGGGTCGCGATGAGGCTGCTGCGCGGCAACCCGGCGGCCCGGCGCGCCGTCGGGCTGGTGCTGCTCGCCGTGGCCGTGTCGGTGGCGTGCGTGTTCCTGGGCCGCTGGCAGTGGCACCGGCACGTCGCCCGGGACGCCGCCATCCGGCTCGTCGAGCAGAACTACTCCGCCGACCCGGTCCCGCTCGACGCGCTGCTGCCGGAGCCCGGGGCGGAGCTGGACCCCGGCGACGTCTGGCGGCAGGCGACGGTCACCGGCACCTACGACGCCGACGCCGCCGTGCTGCTGCGCAACCGCCCCGTGAACAGCCAGCCCGGCTTCCACGTCCTCGTGCCGCTGGTGCAGGCGGACGGGTCGGCGCTGGTCGTCGACCGCGGGTGGGTCGCCTGGGACGACGACGCGAGCGGCGAGGTCGCCGTGCCGGCCCCGCCGTCCGGCGAGGTCACCGTCACCGTGCACCTGCGCCGGGACGAGGCCGCCGACCCGCGGTCCGCGCCGGCCGGGCAGGTGCAGGCGATCAACGTGGGCCAGGTCCTCGCGGCCGGCGGGTCGGACGCCGCGTCCTACGCCGGGTACGGCGGTCTGGTCGACGAGACGCCCGCCCCGGCGGTCGCGCTCGGGCGGCTCCCCGCGCCGAGCACCGACCCGGGGTCGCACCTGTCGTACGCGTTCCAGTGGTGGACGTTCTCCGTGGGGTCGCTGGCCGCGTTCGGCTGGCTGGCCCGGCGCGAGCTGCTCGAGGGCGCGGAGGCGGCGGCCGGGGGCGCGCCCGAGGGCGGCGCGGACGGCGACGGCACGCCGCGTCCCGCGCGCCCGGCGCCCGCGTCGCGCCGCCGGCGCACCTCGGACGAGGACGCCGAGGACGCCCTGATCGACTCCCAGCTCGGCTGACCCGGGACGCCCCCGGGGGGTCCAGCGGAGACGAGTGGAGCGTTCTGCCCGACACACCTTGGCGTGTCGGGCAGAACGCTCCACTCGAGCCAGGACGGGGCGTCAGGCCAGGGTGACCAGGTCCAGGTAGGACGGGTTCCACAGGTCCTCGTCGCCGTCGGGCAGCAGCACGACCCGCTCCGGGTTCAGCGCCTCGACGGCCCCCTCGTCGTGGCTCACCAGCACGACCGCGCCGGTGTACCCCCGCAGCGCCGCCAGGATCTCCTCACGGCTGGCCGGGTCGAGGTTGTTGGTCGGCTCGTCGAGCAGCAGCACGTTCGCCGCCGACACGACCAGCGCCGCGAGCGCCAGCCGGGTCTTCTCGCCGCCGGACAGCACCTTCGCGGGCTTGTCGGCGTCGTCGCCCGAGAACAGGAACGAGCCCAGCACCGACCGCACCTGGGTGTCGGTGAGGTCGGGCGCCGACGAGCGCAGGTTCTCGACGACCGTGCGGTCCATGTCGAGCGTCTCGTGCTCCTGGGCGTAGTACCCGAGCTTGAGGCCGTGCCCCGGCCTCACCTCGCCGGTGTCCGACTCCTGCAGCCCCGCGAGCATCCGCAGCAGCGTGGTCTTGCCGGCGCCGTTGAGCCCGAGCACGACGACGCGCGAGCCCCGGTCGATCGCCAGGTCGACGCCGGCGAACACCTCCTGCGAGCCGTACGACTTCGACAGGTCGGACGCCGTCAGCGGGGTGCGCCCGCACGGGGCGGGCTCGGGGAACCGCAGCTTCGCGACCTTGTCGGACGCCCGGACCTCGTCGAGGCCGGACAGCATCCGCTCGGCGCGGCGGGCCATGTTCTGCGCGGCGACCGCCTTGGTGGCCTTCGCGCGCATCTTGTCGGCCTGCGCGAGCAGCGCGCCGGCCTTCTTCTCCGCGTTCGCCCGCTCGCGGCGGCGGCGCTTCTCGTCCGTCTCGCGCTGCAGCACGTAGGCGTCCCAGCCGAGGTTGTACTGGTCGAGCTCGCCGCGGTTGGCGTCCAGGTGGAACACCTTGTTGACGGTGGCGCGCAGCAGCTCGACGTCGTGGCTGATGACCACGAAGCCGCCCGGGTAGGTCTTGAGGTAGTCGCGCAGCCAGGCGATCGAGTCCGCGTCGAGGTGGTTCGTCGGCTCGTCGAGCAGCAGCGTGTCGTTGCCGGAGAACAGGATGCGCGCGAGCTCGACGCGGCGGCGCTGGCCGCCGGACAGGGTGCTGAGGGGCTGGCCGAGGACGCGGTCGTCGAGGCCGAGGTTCGCGGTGATCCGGTGCGCCTCGCTCTCGGCGGCGTACCCGCCGCCGGCCGTGAACCGGGCCTCGAGCTTCGGGTACCGCTCCATGGCGGCCTCGCGCACCGCGTCGTCCGTGGACGCCATCAAACCCTCGGTCTCGCGCATCTGCTCGATGATCCGGTCCAGGCCGCGCGCCGACAGCACCCGGGACATCGCGAGGTCGGACAGCTCGCCCGACCGCGGGTCCTGCGGGAGGTAGCCGATGTCGCCGCTGCGGGAGATCTGCCCGCCGGTCGGCTGGGTCTCCCCCGCCAGCGTCTTGGTCAGCGTGGTCTTGCCGGCGCCGTTGCGGCCCACGAGGCCGATCCGGTCGCCGGGCGCCACCCGGAAGGTCGCCTCGGACAGCAGCACGCGGGCACCCACGCGCAGCTCGACGCCCTGAACGGTGATCACTTCGGTTGTCCCTGCTCCCTCTCGCCGTGCACGCCCGCGGTCGATGCCGCGCGCCCCGTCGCGGGCCGGCACAAACGCCGCCCATCCTACGAGTCCCAGCGCCCCGGACCCGACCGGAATTCCGTGGGCTCCCCCACGTCGCGCGCCGCCGCCGGCCCGCGAGCCCGTGCGTGCCCGCCCGCCCCGGGGTGCGGAACCCGACAGGCGCCGCGCGGCAGCGTTGGACACCCCCGCACGACCCCGGCCGCGCGCGCCGCACTAGCGTGGCTCGCGGCGACCGGCCCTCCGCGGACGGCGCCGCCCCAGCCGACCGCACCCCCGCGAGGTCCGATGTCCGAGCACCGCCCCGAGGCCGTCCCCGCGGCCGACGCCGCCGCGCACGCCGGCCCCGCGCCCGTCGCGTCCGTCGCCGCGGCCGCCCCGGCCCCCGTGGCACGCACCTCGGTCGCCACCGACGTCGCGCTGATCGCCACGTTCGCCGCGTTCGTCGCGGTGTGCGCCGTGCTGCCCGCCATCCCCACCGGTGGGGCCGTGCCGATCACCCTGCAGACCTTCGGCGTCGCGCTCACCGGCCTGGTGCTGGGCCCGCGCCGCGGCGCCCTCGCGCTGCTGCTGTACGTGGCCGTCGGCCTGGCGGGCGTCCCGGTGCTGTCCGGCGCGACCGGCGGGCTCGGCGTGCTGGCGTCGCCGTCGGCCGGCTACCTGCTCGCGTTCCCCGCGGCCGCGGCGATCGCCGGCGGGTTCGGGCTGCTGGCGCGCCGCGCGCCCGGCCGGTGGCGCGTCCCCGCGCTGCTCGGCGCCGCGACCGCCGGCTCGCTGCTGGTGATCCACCCGCTCGGCATCGCGGTCATGGGCTGGCGGCTGGGCCTGTCCGCGTCCGAGGCGGTCGCCGCCGGCGCCGTGTTCCTGCCGGGCGACCTGATCAAGAACGCGCTCGCCGCCGTGGTCGCCGCGGCCGTGCTCCGCGCCTTCCCGGACCTGCTGCGCGGCCGGTGATCGAGCTCGACGGCGCGGTCGTCACGGCGTACGCCCCGGGCGAGGCACGCCGCGGGGCCGAGCGGGTCGTCACCCTGCTGGGCCCGGTCACGGCGACGCTCACGGAGCGTCGGGTCGCCGTCGTCGGCGCGAACGGCTCGGGCAAGTCGACGCTCGCCCGGCTGCTGAACGGCCTGACGCTGCCGTCGGCAGGCTCGGTGCGGGTCGACGGCCTCGACACCGCGCGCGACGGCGCCGCGGTGCGCCGCCGGGTCGGCTTCCTGTTCACCGACCCCGACGCGCAGGTCGTGATGCCGACGCCCGTCGAGGACGTCGCGCTCTCGCTCCGCCGGCTCGGGGTCCCCGGCCGCGAGCGCGACGCCCGCGCCCGGGAGGCGCTGGACCGCGTGGGCCTGGCCTCCCGCGCCGACCTGCCGGTCCGGGCGCTGTCCGGCGGCCAGCGGCAGCTGCTCGCGCTGGCCGCGGTGCTCGCCACCGTGCCCGCGGTGCTGGTCTGCGACGAGCCCACCACGCTGCTCGACCTGCGCTGGCGCCGCGTCGTCGACGGCCTGCTCGCCGACCTCCCCCAGCAGGTGGTCCAGGTGACGCACGACCTCGACGCGGCGGCGCGGGCCGACCGGGTGCTGGTCGTCGACGACGGCCGCGTGGTGCACGACGGCGCGCCCGGGCCCGCCCTCGACGCGTACCGCGCGCTGATGGCGGTCGAGCCCGCGTGACGCTGCTCGGCGCGCACCGCACCGCCCGCACCCCGCTGGACCGGGCGCCGGTCGGGGCCAAGCTCGCGGCGCTGGCGCTGCTCGGCGTCGCCGTCGTGGCGACCCGGGGCGTGCCGGCGGCGCTCGTGCTTCTCGGGGTGGCGGTCGCGGCCGCCGCCGTCGCCGCGCTCCCCCCGCGCCCCACGCTCCGCGGGCTGCTCCCGGTGCTCGTGACGGCGCTGCTCGCCGGCGCGTACCAGGCGTGGGCCCGCGGGCCCGGGCCGGCCGTCGAGGTGGTCGCCGACCTGCTGACCCTGGTCCTCGGCGCCGCGGTGGTCACCGCCACCACCCCCGCCGACCGGCTCCTCGACGCCCTCGCGCGCGCCGCCCGGCCGCTGCGCCGGGTCGGCGTCCCGCCCGACCTGGTCGCCCTCGCGGTCGCGCTCGTGCTCCGGTCGGTGCCCGAGATCGCCCGCACCGTGCACGAGGTCCGGGACGCGGCGCGCGCCCGCGGGGTCGAGCGCGACCCGCGGGTGTGGCTCACCCCGGCGGTGCTGCGGGTCGTCGGCCGCGCGCGGGACCTGGGCGAGGCGCTGGCCGCGCGCGGCATCGTCGACTGACAGCCCCGCGCGACCCTGCGTCGCGCTCGCCGGGCGGACCGCCGCGCCCCGGGCTACCGTCCCCGGCATGACGTTCCAGGACGGCGGCCGGTTCGAGGGCGGGCGTGTGCAGTCCCGCCGCGGCGGGGGCCGCGGGCGGGGCATCGCGGTGGGCGGCGGCCTCGGCACGCTGGTGCTCGTGGTGGTCGTGACACTGCTCGGCGGCAACCCGGCGCAGCTGCTGTCCGGCGACGGCGGGACGGGCGCAGGCTCGCAGGAGCAGGTCTCCGAGATCGGGGACTGCACGGCCGAGCAGGCCAACGCCGAGCGCGAGTGCCGGCTCTCGGCGACGGTCCAGTCGCTCGACACCTACTGGCAGCGCACGCTGCCCGAGCTCGCGCAGGACCCGGACGTCGAGCCCGCCGTGGTGTCCTTCCAGGACGCCACCGAGACCGGCTGCGGCAGCGCCTCGGCGTCGACGGGGCCGTTCTACTGCCCGCCGGACCGGACGATCTACCTCGACCTGTCGTTCTACGACCTGCTCGCCTCGCAGTACGGCGCGCAGGGCGGCCCACTCGCCGAGATGTACGTCGTGGCGCACGAGTACGGGCACCACATCCAGCAACTCACGGGGATCTTCGACAGCGCGGACCGGTCCGGGACCGGCGACGACTCCGACTCGGTCCGCGTCGAGCTCCAGGCCGACTGCTACGCGGGCCTCTGGGCCGGCGACGCCGCAACGACGGTCGACCCGGACACCGGCGTGACGTTCCTGGAGCCGATCACCGAGGCGCAGCTCGCCGACGCTGTGTCCGCCGCGGCGGCCGTCGGCGACGACCACATCCAGCAGCAGTCGGCGGGCGGGGTGAACCCCGACACCTGGACGCACGGCTCCAGCGAGCAGCGCCAGCGCTGGTTCATGACCGGCTACCGCGACGGCACGGTCGCCTCCTGCGACACCTTCGCGGCCGCCTCGCTCTGACCCCGGACGCACGAACGCCGAGAGAGGTCCTCCCGCGCGCGGTAGGGCCGTTCACGGTCCTACCTCGGCGCGGAGGTCCTCTCTCGGCGTCCCGAGCGGGCGAGTCCGCAGGCTCAGATGTTGAAGCCCAGCGCCCGCATCATCGCGCGGCCGTCGTCCGTGATCTTCTCCGGGCCCCACGGCGGCATCCAGACCCAGTTGATCCGCACCGAGTCGACCAGGCCCTCCAGCGAGGTGCCCGCCTGGTCCTCGATGACGTCCGTCAGCGGGCACGCCGCCGAGGTGAGCGTCATGTCGATGACGACGTTGCGGCCCTGCTCGATCGCGATGCCGTAGACCAGGCCGAGGTCGACGACGTTGACGCCGAGCTCGGGGTCGATGACGTCGCGCAGCGCCTCCTCGACGTCGGCGGCGTTCACGGGCGCCGGCGCGGCGCCGTCCTGCTGCGGGGACACCGTGGTGTCGCTCATCGCCCCTCCTCGGGGTTCGTGGTCGTCACGGAGGCCTGCGCCACCGCGTCCTTCATGGCCGCCCAGCCGAGCAGGGCGCACTTGATGCGGGCGGGGTACCGGGCGACGCCGACGAACGCGACGGCGTCCTCCATCTCCTCGGCGAGGCCGTCGCCCTCGAACTTCTCGGGCAGCACGCCGCGGGAGTCCATGAGCTCGCGGAAGTCGTCGGACAGCGCGAGCGCGTGCTCGACCGACCCGCCGGCGACGGCCTGCGACATCACCGAGGCGGAGGCCTGCGAGATCGAGCAGCCCTGCCCGGTCCAGGTGAGCTCGCCGATGACCGGCGCGCCCGACGCGTCGGCGTCCAGGCGCACGCGCAGCGTCACCTCGTCCCCGCAGGTGGGGTTCACGTGGTGGACCTCGACGTCGTACGCCTCCTGCGCCCCGCGGTGGGCGGGGTGCTTGGCGTGGTCGAGGATCAGCTGCTGGTACAGCTGCTCCATGCCGGTGCTCATGCGGTGCGGCTCTCGCTTCCTCGGGTGGCTCGTCGTCCCAGTATCAGTCGGACAGTCCGAAGAACGTCCGGACCCCCGCCAGTGCTTCCCGGAACACCGCGATCTCCTCGTCCGTCGTGTAGACGGCCGCCGACGCGCGCGCGGTCGCGGCCACGCCGAACCGGCGGTGCAGCGGCTGCGCGCAGTGGTGCCCGACCCGCACGGCCACGCCGCGGTCGTCGAGGACCTGACCCACGTCGTGCGCGTGCACGCCGTCGACGACGAACGACACCGTCGCGAGCCGATCCACGTTCTCGGTGGGGCCGATGACCCGCACGCCGGGGACCGAGGCCACCGCGTCGAGCAGCAGCCCGGCGAGGTGCCGCTCGTGCGCGGCGACCGCGTCCATGCCGAGCTCGGCGAGGTACGTCGCGGCGGCGCCCATGCCGACGGCCTGGGACACCATCTGGGTCCCGGCCTCGAACCGGCGCGGCGGCGGCGCGTAGGTGGTCTGCTCCATCGTGACGACCTCGACCATCGAGCCGCCGGTCGTGACGGGCGGCATGGCCTCGAGCAGCTCGCGGCGGCCGTACAGCGCGCCGACGCCGGTGGGGCCGAGCATCTTGTGCCCGGAGAACGCGGCGAAGTCGACGCCCAGCGCGGCCAGGTCGACCGGCAGGTGCGGCACGCTCTGGCAGGCGTCGAGCACCGTCAGCGCGCCGACCTCGCGGGCCCGGGCCACGAACGGCGCGACGTCGGTGACGGCGCCGGTGACGTTCGAGGCGTGCGTGAACGCGAGCACCTTCGTCCGGTCGGTCACGACGGTGCCGAGCTCGTCCGCCCGGACGCGGCCGTCGTCGTCGACGCCGAGCCAGCGCAGCGTGGCGCCGGTGCGGGCCGCGAGCTCCTGCCACGGCACGAGGTTCGCGTGGTGCTCGGCCTCGGTGACGACGATCTCGTCGCCGGGCGCCAGCGCGAACCGCTGCGCCGCCGCTCCCCCGCGACCGAGCGTCGCGTTCGACATCGCGTACGCCACCAGGTTGAGCCCCGCGGTGGCGTTGGAGGTCCAGACGATCTCGTCGTCCTGCACGCCCACGAACGAGGCGACCTCGTGCCGGGCGGTCTCGAACGCCTCGGTGGCCTCCTCGGCGAGCTGGTGCGCGCCGCGGTGCACGGCGGCGTTCCGCTGCGTGTAGAAGTCCTGCTCGGCGTCGAGGACGACCTCGGGCTTCTGCGAGGTCGCGCCGGAGTCGAGGTAGACCAGCGGCCGGCCGTCGCGGACGGTCCGCTGCAGCAGGGGGAAGTCCGCGCGCACGGCGGCCAGCTCGGCGGCGTCCAGCGTCCGCCCCTGCCCGTCCTGCGCGGCCCGGTCCAGCGTGTCGGTCATCTCGGTGTCCTCGTCGTCGTCCGTCGTGGCGTGCTGCCCGGTCGCCCTCCGGGGGTGCGGGGCCCCGGGGGCGGCGGCGGTGCGGCCGCCGCCCCGGGTGCCTCGCGGGTGGTGCGGGACCGTCAGGCGGAGGCGCCCGAGGTCAGGAACCGGTCGTAGCCCTCGTTCTCGAGGCGCTCGGCGAGCTCAGGCCCGCCCTCCTCGGCGATCCGGCCGTCGACGAACACGTGCACGAAGTCCGGCTGGATGTACCGCAGGATGCGCGTGTAGTGCGTGATGAGCAGGACGCCCACGTCGGTCGACTCCTTGGCGCGGTTCACGCCCTCGGAGACGATGCGCAGCGCGTCGACGTCGAGGCCGGAGTCGGTCTCGTCGAGGATCGCGAACTGGGGCTTCAGGAGCTCCATCTGCAGGATCTCGTGGCGCTTCTTCTCACCGCCGGAGAAGCCCTCGTTGACCGAGCGCTCGGCGAACGAGGAGTCCATGCGCAGGCGCTCCATGGCGCCGTCGACGTCCTTGATCCAGGTGCGGAGCGCGGGCGCCTCGCCGTCGATCGCGGTCTTGGCGGTGCGCAGGAAGTTCGACACCGAGACGCCGGGGACCTCGACCGGGTACTGCATGGCGAGGAACAGGCCGGCGCGGGCGCGCTCGTCGGCCGACATCGCGACGATGTCCTCGCCGTCGAGCGTGACGGTGCCCGAGGTGATCGTGTACTTCGGGTGCCCGGCGAGCGAGTAGGCCAGCGTGGACTTGCCGGAGCCGTTCGGGCCCATGATGGCGTGCGTCTCGCCGCTGTTGATGGTCAGGTCGACGCCGCGGAGGATCGGCTTCGGACCCTCCTTCGTCTCGACGCTGACGTGCAGGTCGCGGATCTCCAGGGTGGGCATGCGGGTTCTCCTCGGAAGGCTCAGGCATCGCCGTCGACGTCGACGAGCACGCGCTCGCCGTCGACGGTCAGGGGGTAGACGGGGACGGGGCGGACGGCCGGGGGGCCCAGCGGCTCGCCGGTGCGCAGGTCGAACCGCGACCCGTGCAGCCAGCACTCCACGGTGCAGCCCTCGACCTCGCCGTCGGACAGCGAGACCGCGCCGTGCGAGCAGATGTCGCTGATGGCGTGCAGCGCGCCGTCCTCGTCGCGGACGACCGCGACCTCGACGGGGCCCGACGGCCCCTCGAGCTCGACACGGAAGGTGCCGGCCTCGGGGACGTCGGAGGTCATGCAGGCGAGCTGCGCGGTCATGCGGGCTCGTCCGCGGAGGCGACGGAGGCGGGCTCGTTCAGGATCGCGCGCTCGGCGTCGGTCTCGTCGGTGACGTCGGAGGCCAGGTCGCCGCCGGACACGGCCGCCGCGCCCTGGAACTCCGTCATCGACTGCGCCAGCTCGGCCTCGATCGCGGTGATGAGCCGCTCCTCGACCTCGGGCACGCCGATCTGGTGGATCAGCTCGGCGAAGAAGCCGCGCACGACCAGGCGGCGGGCGTCCGTCTCCGGGATGCCGCGCGAGCGCAGGTAGAACAGCTGCTCGTCGTCGAACCGGCCCGTGGCGCTGGCGTGGCCCGCGCCCTCGATGAGGCCCGTCTCGATCTCGAGGTTCGGCACCGAGTCCGCGCGCGCGCCGTCCGTGAGGACCAGGTTGCGGTTGAGCTCGTAGGTGTCGGTGCCCTCGGCCTCCTTGCGGATCAGCACGTCGCCGACCCACACGGTGTGCGCGCCCTCGCCCTGCAGCGCGCCCTTGTAGGTCACGCGGCTCTTGCAGTTCGGGACCGCGTGGTCGACGAACAGCCGCTGCTCCTGGTGCTGGCCGGCGTCGGCGAAGTACACGCCGAGCATCTCGACCGAGCCGCCCTCGCCGACGAACTCGGCGTCCGGGGTGAGCCGCACGACGTCGCCGCCCAGCGTGACCACGATGTGCTTGACGGTCGCGTCGCGGCCGAGCCGCACCCGGTGCGCCGCGTTGTGCACGGCACCCTCGGCCCAGTCCTGCACGGAGACGACGGTCAGGTGCGCGCCGTCCTCCGCCACGACCTCGACGGTCTCGGTGAGCAGCGCGGACCCGACGTGGTCGATGACGACCGTCGCCTGGGACATCGGCTTGGCGTGCACGAGCAGGTGGCTCCCGGTGGGCTCCAGCTGGCCCTCGACACCCTCCACCCGCACCGAGGTCACCGTCGACGCAACGGCCTCCTGCGGCACGGTCACGACGGTGGCACGCGGGAACGAGGCCCACGCGACGGCCGCGGCGCGGTCGCCGGGCTTCCCGGCGAGACCCAGGCGGGCGTCGTCGCGGTCCACGATCTCGACCTCGACCTCGGGCGCGTTCACGACCGTGGTGAGGACGCCGTGGCCCGTGAGCCGGCCCGACTCGGGGGCGAACAGCGGGGCGAGCCGGTCGACCGGCGAGAACCGCCACTCCTCCTCGCGCCCGTTCGGCACCGGGAAGTCCGCGACCTCGAACGAGGTGGCACGGGCCGCGCGGGACGACTCGGGGACGGTGCCGACGCCGTGGCTGTGCGCCTCGTCGGCCGTCGCGCGGGAGTGGTCGGTGGAGAGACCGGGGGTCTCGGGTGTGGTGGTCGACATCAGCCGACGGCCCCTTCCATCTGCAGCTCGATCAGGCGGTTCAGCTCGAGGGCGTACTCCATGGGCAGCTCGCGCGCGATGGGCTCGACGAACCCGCGCACGATCATCGCCATGGCCTCGGTCTCGGTCATGCCGCGGGACATCAGGTAGAACAGCTGGTCCTCGCTCACGCGGGACACCGTCGCCTCGTGACCCATCGACACGTCGTCCTCGCGGACGTCGACGTACGGGTAGGTGTCCGAGCGCGAGATCTGGTCGACGAGCAGGGCGTCGCACAGGACGTTGCTGGCGGAGTGGCTCGCGCCCTCCAGCACCTGGACCAGGCCGCGGTACGAGGTCCGGCCGCCGCCGCGGGCCACCGACTTCGACACGATCGACGACGAGGTGTGCGGCGCGGCGTGCACCATCTTGCAGCCGGCGTCCTGGTGCTGGCCCTCGCCCGCGAAGGCGATGGACAGCGTCTCGCCGCGGGCGTGCTCGCCCAGCAGGTAGATCGCCGGGTACTTCATGGTGACCTTGGAGCCGATGTTGCCGTCGACCCACTCCATCGTCGCGCCCTCGGCCGCGGTCGCCCGCTTGGTCACGAGGTTGTAGACGTTGTTCGACCAGTTCTGGATCGTCGTGTACCGCACGCGGGCGTTCTTCTTCACGATGATCTCGACGACCGCGGAGTGCAGCGAGTCCGACTGGTAGATCGGCGCGGTGCAGCCCTCGACGTAGTGCACGTACGAGCCCTCGTCCGCGATGATCAGCGTCCGCTCGAACTGGCCCATGTTCTCGGTGTTGATCCGGAAGTAGGCCTGCAGCGGGATCTCGACGTGCACGCCCGGCGGCACGTAGACGAACGAGCCGCCCGACCACACGGCGGTGTTCAGCGACGCGAACTTGTTGTCGCCCGGCGGGATGACCGAGCCGAAGTACTGCTCGAACAGCTCCGGGTAGTCCCGCAGACCGGTGTCGGTGTCGACGAAGATGACGCCCTGCGCCTCCAGGTCCTCGCGGATCTGGTGGTAGACGACCTCGGACTCGTACTGCGCGGCGACGCCGGCGACGAGGCGCTGCTTCTCGGCCTCCGGGATGCCCAGGCGGTCGTAGGTGTTCTTGATGTCCTCCGGGAGCTCCTCCCAGGACGTCGCCTGCTTCTCCGTCGACCGGACGAAGTACTTGATGTTGTCGAAGTCGATGCCCGACAGGTCCGCGCCCCACCAGGGCATCGGCTTCTTGTCGAACAGGCGCAGCGCCTTGAGGCGGGTCTTCAGCATCCACTCGGGCTCGTTCTTGAGCGCCGAGATGTTGCGCACCACGTCCTCCGACAGGCCGCGCTGCGCCGTGGCGCCCGCGTCGTCGGCGTCGTGCCAGCCGTAGCCGTAGTTGCCGATCGAGGCGATGGCCTCGTCCTGGCTCATCGGCTCGGCCGCTACCGGGCGTCCGGGGTCCGTCGTCGTCATCTCATCGTCCTTCCGCGGGTGCACGGGGGTCGGGGGGCTCGGGTGGGTCGGTCAGTCCGTCGTCGTCGGCCGGCGGACCGGCACGATCGGGATGTTCGTGGTGCAGACGTGGCCGCCGCGGGCCAGCGTCGCGAGCCGCTGCACGTGGACGCCCAGCATGCGGGAGAAGGCGTGCGCCTCCGCCTCGCAGAGCTCGGGGAACTCGCTCGCGACGTCCTGCACCGGGCAGTGGCCCTGGCACAGCTGGATGGCGTGGCCGCCGGGCACGGGGCGCGCGGTGGCCGCGAAGCCGTCGACCGCGAGGCCGTCGGCGAGCACCTGCGCCCGGCGGACCGGGTCGTCGCCCGCCTCCGCCAGCGCGTCGGCGTGCCGGACCTCGAGGTCGCGGACCCGCTTCTCGGCGAAGCTGCGCACCGCGTCCGCGCCGCCGATCTCGGCGACGAACCGCAGCGCCTGCGACGCGAGCTCGGAGTACTGCTGGGTCAGCGCCGCCTGCCCGGCCGCGGTCACGACGTACCGCTTGGCGGGGCGGCCGCGGCGCGCGGGCCCGACGGCGCCGCCGTCGTGCACGCCGATCTGCTGCTCGCCCTCCAGCACCGCGAGGTGCCGGCGGACGGCGGCGGCGGTCAGGTCGAGCTCGGCGGCCAGCTCGGCCGCGGACACGGGGCCGTCGGCGGCGATCAGGTCGAGCACCCGGCGGCGGGTGCCGGCCTCGGCCTCGGACTCGTGCTCCTGGCGGGGCGGCTCCGCGGGTCGGAGCGCGGGGCGGGGCGTCGCGGCGGCGGCCTCGGTCGCGCAGTCGGCCTCCGGCGCCGCGGCGGTCCCCGGCGTGCTGGCGCTCATGGCACACACCTCCGGTTCACTGCTGCGCGGCTGGATCGCGGGGCGGTCCGCCGTGGCGGCGCCGGCCCCGCGGAGCCCCGACGAGGGCTCCCGATATCGGCAACATCCTTGTTGCCGAAATAAGTCCTGGCAAGCAAGGTCAGCCTCACCACACCCTGGGCGCTGCCGCGCCCCCTACACTCGCGGGGTGCTCGGCCAGTCCTCCTCCCCGCCCGCCGTCGAGGTGCGCGGGCTCGTCAAGCGGTACGACGGCCGCGCCGTCGTCGACGGGCTCGACCTGCACGCGTCCCCCGGTCGGGTGACCGCGGTGCTCGGCCCGAACGGCGCGGGCAAGACCACCACCGTGGAGTGCTGCGAGGGCCTGCGCACCCCGGACGGCGGCTCCGTGCGCGTGCTCGGGCTCGACCCCGTCGCCGACGCCGCCGCGCTCCGCCCCCGCGTGGGCGTCATGCTGCAGGACGCGGGGCTGCCCACCGGCGTGCCGGCCCTGGGCGTGCTGCGCCACGTCGCCGAGATGTACGCCCGGCCGCGCGACGTCGGCGCGCTGGCCGAGCGGCTGGGCCTCACCCCGTTCGCCCGGACGACGGTGCGCCGGCTGTCCGGCGGCCAGCGGCAACGGCTCGCGCTGGCGACCGCGGTCGTAGGACGGCCGGACGTCGTGTTCCTCGACGAGCCCTCGGCCGGGATGGACCCGCAGGCGCGGCGCGCCGTGTGGTCGCTGGTCGAGGAGCTGCGCGCCGACGGCGTGGCGGTCCTGCTGACGACGCACCTCATGGACGAGGCCGAGGCGCTGGCCGACGAGGTCGCCGTCGTCGACCACGGCCGGGTCATCGCCCACGGGTCGGTGCCGGCGCTGCTCGCCGGGGCCGACTCCTCGACGCTGACGTTCCGGGCCGAGCCCGGGCTCGACCTCGCCGCGCTGGGGGCCGCGCTGACGCCGACCGGCGCCGCGGCGCGGGCCGCGGTCACCGAGACCGGCCCCGGCGCGTACGCCGTCGACTCCCCCGCCACCCCGGCGCTCGTCGCCGCGCTCGCCGCGTGGTGCGCCGACCGCGACGTGCTGCTCGCCCGCGTGGACGTCGGGCGCCGCACCCTCGAGGACGTGTTCCTCGACCTGACCGGACGGAACCTGCGATGACCGCGCCCGCTCCTGCCCCTGCGGGCGCCGCTGGCGCCGACCGCGCCGCGCCCGCCGGCCGCCGGGTCCGCGCCCAGGCCCGGTTCGAGACCCTGGCGGTGCTGCGCAACGGCGAGCAGCTGCTCGTCACGCTGATCATCCCGGTGGTCGCGCTCATCGCCCTCGGGCGGGGGTCGTTCCTCGACATCGGGGTCGGCGACGCCGAGCGGATCGACGTCGTCACCCCGGGGATCCTCGGGCTGGCCGTGATGGCGGGCTCGCTGACCTCGCAGGCCATCGCCACCGCGTTCGACCGGCGCAACGGCGTGCTGCGGCTGCTGGCCACGACGCCGCTCGGGCGTGGCGGGCTGTTCGCGGGCAAGGCGCTGGCGGTGCTCGCGGTCGCGGCGCTGCAGGTGGTCGTCGTCTCGGTGACGGGGCTCGCCCTCGGCTGGCGACCCGACCCCGCCGGCCTGCCCGGCGCCCTGCTCGCGCTGCTGCTCGGGGTCGCGGCGTTCACCGCGCTGGCGCTGCTGCTCGCGGGGACCCTGCGCGCGGAGGCGGTGCTGGCGGTCGCGAACCTGCTGCTGGTGGTGCTGGCCGTCGTCGGCGGGCTGGTCCTGCCGGTGTCCGACCTGCCCGGGTGGTGGGCCTCCGTCGCCGAGTGGCTGCCGCCCGGCGCGCTGGGCGAGGCGCTGCGCGCGTCCCTCGTCGACGGGGCGTTCCCGGTCGCGCACCTCGCGGCGCTGGCGGCGTGGGCGGTGCTGCTCGCCGGGGCGGTGCGGCGCTGGTTCCGCTGGTCCTCCTGACCCCGGCGCGCGGGTCGCGCGCGTGATCAAGACCTCGTGCACCGCGGCACGAGCGCGGGTCGGCGGACCGTAGGCTGGGCGCCGTGAGCCCCGACGTCGCCGCCGCCCCCGTCAGCCCCGCGCCCTCCCGGTTCGCGGCGTGGCGGGAGCGCCTGACCTACCCCGTCCTCGTGGCGAACCTGGTGGCGCAGATCGGCATCGTCGTCACCGGAGGCGCGGTCCGGCTCACCGGCTCCGGCCTCGGCTGCTCGACGTGGCCGCAGTGCGAGCCCGGGCAGTTCACCGCGGCGTTCCACCCCGAGACGACGTACCACCAGTACGTCGAGTTCGGGAACCGGACCCTGACCGGCGTGCTCGGCGTCATCGCCGTCGCCGTCGCGCTCCTCGTCTGGTTCGACCGCGACCGGTCCCGCTCCTACCGGTGGCTCGGGTTCGCCCCGCTGGCCGGCGTCGTGGCGCAGGCGCTCATCGGCGGCGTCGTCGTCCTGCTGCACCTGCACCCCGCGTGGGTCAGCCTGCACTTCATGGTGTCGATGGCGCTGGTCGCGGCGTCGACGCTGCTGGTGCACCGCAGCCGCGAGGGCGACGGTCCGCGGATCCCCGTCGTCGGGCCGTGGTCGCGGCGGCTCGCTCCGGTGCTCGGCGCGCTGCTCGTGCTCGTGCTGGCGCTCGGCGTCATCACCACGGGCGCCGGCCCGCACTCGGGCGACGAGGAGGTCGGCTACCGGATCGCCGTCGACCCGTACCTGATGGCCCGCGTGCACGCCGCGTCGGTGTGGCTGTTCACGGGGATGCTCGTCGTGCTGCTGTGGCTGAACCGGCGCGGGCCGCGCCTGCTGCGCCGCCGCGGGTGGGTGATGGTCGGGCTCGTCGCGCTCCAGGGCGTCATCGGGTACGTCCAGGTGTCGACCGACCTGCCGATCCTGCTCGTGATGCTGCACATGCTCGGCGCTGCGCTGCTCGCGGCGGGGACCACGCGGTACCTGCTGACGTTCCGCACCCGGGCCTGAGCACCGGGCGCCGCAGGCCGGGCGTCCGGAGACCGCGGTCAGCCCGCCGCCACCAGCGGCACCCCCGCGTCCGCGAGCGCCCGCGCCGCCGGGTCCGCCGGGTCGACGTCGGTGACCACCCCGGCGACCTCGTCCAGCGGCAGCACCCGGAACGGCGACGCGGCGCCGATCTTCTCCGCGCTGGCCAGCACGTAGGTGTCCCCCGCGCGCCGGGCGAGCGCCCGCTTGGTCGCGGCCTCCTCGGCGTCGCCGGTGGTCAGCCCCGCCTCCGGGTGCACGCCCGTGACGCCGAGCAGGAACACGTCGGCCCACACGCCGGCGGCCGCCTCGGCGAGCAGCGCGCCCGACGTGACGACCGAGTGCTTGAACAGCCGCCCGCCGAGCACCAGCACCTCGACCGTCGGGTGCTCCGCGAGCGCCGCGGCGACGGTCGGGCTGTGCGTGACGACCGTCGCCCGCAGGTCGGGGGGCAGCGCGCGGGCGACGGCGAGCGCCGTGGTCCCCCCGTCGAGGATCGCCGTCGAGCCCGGGCGCACGAGCTCCGCCGCCCGCCGGGCCACCCGGTCCTTGTTCTCGACCGCGACCGTGCGCCGGCCCGCGTAGTCCGCCACCGCGGGCGACACCGGGAGCGCGCCGCCGTACACCCGCTGGCAGAGCCCGGCCGCCGCCATCTCCCGCAGATCGCGCCGGACCGTGTCCTCCGACAGGCCGAGCCGCTCGGCGGTGTCCTTGGCGACGACGCGCCCCTCGGTGCGCAGCACGCGCAGCAGCTCGTCCCGTCGCTGTGCCGGCAGCATCGCGTTCTCCTCGGTAGTCGCCCGGTCTTTCTCGATACTGCCTAGTGTTGCACGGTTCTGCGCGTTATGGTCGGAACCATGACCGCACAGCTGATCCTCATCGCCGGCCCCTACCAGTCCGGGACGGGCGGCGACCCCGCCGCCATGGCCGCCAACCTCCGCCGCCTCGAGGAGGCCGCCTGGCCGATCTTCGAGCGCGGGCACGTCCCAATGATCGGCGAGTGGGTCGCACTCCCGGTGCTCGCGAGCATGGGCGCCGACGGCCCGACCGACCCCCGCGCCCAGGACGTGCTCTACCCGACCGCCGAGCGGCTGCTCGCCCACTGCGACGCCGTGCTCCGGCTGCCCGGGGAGTCGGCGGGCGCGGACAACGACGTGGCGATCGCCCGGCGGCGCGGGATCCCGGTGTACACGTCGGTCGACGAGATCCCGCGGGCCGCGGCGGCCTGACGAGGGGCGGGGACGGCGGCGGGACGGCGCGGCCCCGGGCGGGCGCGGGCGCTCCCCCGCACCCGGGCCCGCCCGCCATGCGGACACGGCGCGGACCGCGCACGACCAGGACGTACGCTCGCGCCATGGATCCGATGAGCAACCGGGGCTGCGCCCCGCGCCGGGGGCCCGGGGCCTGACCCCGGCACGCCCGACGTCCGCGTCGGCGTGCCGCTCAGGCACCCCGACCACCGCCCGCCGCACCGGTGGGCCGTCCCGCTGAGGACTCCCCATGCTCTCGTTCCCCCTCGGCGCGCGCCCGCGCGCCCTCACCGCCGCCGCCTTCGTGCTGGTCGGCTCCGCGTCCGTGCAGATCTCGGCCGCGCTCGCGTCGTCCGCCTTCGGCTCGCTGGGCACGCTCGCCGTGTCCGGCTACCGCATGACGGCCGCCGCTCTCGTCCTGCTCCTGCTGACCCGGCCCGCGCTGCGCAGACGCAGCCGGTCGGAGTGGGCCGGCATCGCGCTGTACGGCGTCGCGATGGCCGCCATGAACGTGCTGTTCTACGCCGCGCTCGACCGCATCCCGCTCGGCGTCGCCGTGACCCTGGAGTTCTGCGGCCCGCTGGCGGTCGCCGCGGTGGCGTCCGCCGGCCGGGCGCGGTTGCTGCCGTTCGTCGCGCTCGTCGGCGTCGTCCTGGTGGTCGGCACCCCGACCGGCGGGCTCGACCCGGTCGGCGTCGCGCTCGGGCTGGGCGCGGCCGCGGCCTTCGGCGGGTACACCGTGCTCGCAGGCCGCGTCGGCTCCGGGTCGGGCGGGCTCGGCGACCTCGCGCTGTCGGTCGCGGTCGGCGCCCTGCTGCTGTCGCCGTTCCAGGTCGCGCAGGCACCGGCGCTCGAGGGCGGGCACGTCGCCCCTCTGGTGCTGTCCGGGCTGATCGGGGTGGCGCTGGCGTTCTCGCTCGACTTCCAGGCCGCCCGGCTCGCCGGCACCCGGGTGGTCGGCACGCTGTTCGCGATCGACCCGGCGATGGCCGCGCTCGTCGGCGCGGTCGCGCTCGGCGACCGGCTGCCGGTCGCGGCGCTGGGCGGGATCGCGCTGGTCGTGCTCGCCGGCGCGGGCGCGGTCTGGTCCGCGGGCCGCGGCGCCGGGGCGTCGGCGCAGGAGGCGGTCCGCGCCAGGGAGGCGGTCGGAGCCTCGGACACGGCGACCGAGGCAGCTCGCCCCGCGGCGCCGGAACCGGTCAGGCCCGCCCCGCTCCCGCTCGACTGACCCCCTCGCGGCGACCGCGGTCTCCGCGAGTGCACAGCCGACGCGTCGAGTGCCTATCCACGGGGTAGGCACTCGACGTGTCCGGTAGGCACTCGACGCCGGCGGGCGGGCCGGGTGCGCAGCGAGGGAGCAATCGACACGTCGAGGGAGTAGCCGCCGACTACCCCCTCGACGTGTCGGCTACCCCGTCGGCGGACTGGTCAGGCGTGGGCGGCCGGGAGGGCGCCGGTGCGGGCGCGGGACAGGACGTGGTCGAGGAACAGGCGCGCCGCGGGCGGCAGGGCGTCCTCGGCGAACGTGCTGAGCCCCACGTCCCGCGTGGCGCCCTCGTCGAGGACGCGCAGGTGCCGCACCGGTCCGGCGTCGGCGGCCGACCCGTGTCCGCCGGTACCACCCGCACCGCTGCCCCCGCCGTCGACACCGCCGTCCCCACCGTCAGCGCCGCCGACACCCCCGCCACCACCGCCCGCACCACCGCCCGGGGCGCGACCCGCACCACGTCCGCCCGCGCCCCCGGCGCCGCCTGCTGCCGCCGGGGAGCCCGCCGGGGAGCCCGCCGGCAGCAGCGCCACCCCGAGCCCCGCCGCGACGAACCCGTGCAGCGTGGGCACGTCCTCGCCCTCGAACGCCGGTGTCGGCCGGAACCCCGCCGCCTGGCACAGCCGCTCGGTCTGCCGCCGCAGCGTCGACGGCGGCCGGAGCAGCAGGAAGGGCTCCCCCGCGGCGTCCCCCAGCCGCACCGCCTCGCGCTCGGCGAGCCGGTGCCCGGCCGGCACGGCCAGCCGCAGCGGCTCGGTGAGCAGCACCCGGTGGTGCACGGCGGGGCCCGAGGGCGGCACGGTGGAGATGAGCAGGTCGACCCGTCCGGAGTCGAGCAGCGCGTCGGCGAGGTGGTCGGGCGTCTGGGTGAGCTCGAACCGCACCCGCGGGTGCTGCCGGCGGAACGTCCGCACCAGCTCGGGCACCAGCCACGAGCCGAGGGTCGTCTGGAACCCGAGGGTCACGGTGCCCGTGTCCGGCTGCACCGCCGCGTCGACGGCGGCCAGGCCGTCGTCGAGCTGGTGCAGGACGCCGTCGAGGTGGCGCTTGAACACCGCGCCGGCGTGCGTCATCCGCAGGTGGCGGCCCGACCGCCGCAGCAGCGGGGCGCCGACCTCGCGCTCGAGGCGGGCCAGCGCCCGGGAGACACCGGGCTGGCTGACCTGCTCGATGTCCGCGACCTCGGTCACGGTCGCACCGTCGGCCACCTGCTGGAACCACCGCATCGCCTGCACGTCCACGTCGCATGACGCTAGCGCATGGATCGGTGGCGCTCGCGTCATTAGACGCATGGGCAGCACGTCACGAGACTGGGTGCCATGTCGACGACCTCCACCCGCACCCCGTTCGCGACCACCCTGCGCCGCGCGTTCGCGCCGTACGCGGCGACCACCGCGGTCGAGATCCGCACCGCCGGCTGGACCCGCGGCGCCGCGCCCGTGACGCACCAGGCCCCGACCGCGCCCGCCGCCCGGGCCGGGCGCGCGCAGGACGTCCCCGTCGCGGCCTGAGCCCAGGCCCGCGCAGCGCCGCATCACTCACCCACCGCCCCTGCCGCCCATCTCCGGGCGTCGGGGGCGTTGCTCCATCCGGGTGGACCTGCCACGCCGGCCGGAAGCCGCTTGCCCGCGGCGTGACCTGCACCGGGACCGACGGGACGTGCGGCCCCGGCTCCGGCGCGACGGGTGATTGAGGATTCATCTACCCATCCGGATCGTTCTCCGTACCGAATGAACGGGTGAGCGCCCGCTGCAGCCAACCGGCGAGCGCGACCCGCCCAGTCGCATCGGAGCCCCCCATGACCGCCCTCGCAGACGCCCCCCGAGCCGTGACCGACCTGTTCGGCGAGCCCCTCAGCCCCCGGGAGCGCGTCGTCCTCGCCGAGCTCGCCGAGGACGTGACTCTCGAGGACATCGCCCGCAAGCTGTTCGTCTCGCGGAACACCGTGAAGACCCAGGTGCGGTCGATCTACCGCAAGATCGGCGCGTCGACGCGCGCCGAGGCGGCGGCGTGGGCGGAAGCCGCCGGCCTGCGCTGACGCCGTGACGCGCTGACCTGCGCCCGCGTCCGCGCGCCCGAGATCGCCGGGCAATCCCCTTCAGGTGTGTCGTAGGTCACATCTACGCTCGCTCCATGGAACAGGCGATCGAGGCCCGCGGGCTCGTCAAGCGCTACAAGGGCGTCACCGCCCTCGACGGCGTCGACCTCACGGTGCCGTCCGGCACCGTGCTCGGTCTGCTCGGCCCCAACGGGGCCGGCAAGACCACCATCGTCCGGGTCCTGTCCACGCTGCTGCGCCCCGACGCGGGCAGCGCGCGGGTCACGGGCGTCGACGTGCTCGCCCGCCCCGCCGAGGTCCGGCGGCGCATCGGCCTGTCCGGCCAGTACGCGGCGGTGGACGAGTACCTGTCCGGCTACGAGAACCTCGAGATGATCGGGCGGCTCTACCACCTCGGCAAGCGGCGGTCCCGGGACCGGGCGCGCGAGCTGCTGGCGTCGTTCCGGCTCGAGGACGCCGCCGACCGGCCGGCCAAGACCTACTCCGGCGGCATGCGGCGGCGGCTCGACCTGGCGGGCGCGCTCGTCGCCGACCCGCCGGTGATCTTCCTGGACGAGCCGACGACGGGTCTGGACCCGCGCGGCCGGACCGAGATGTGGGACGTCATCCAGACGCTCGTCGCCGGCGGCACCACGCTGCTGCTGACCACGCAGTACCTGGAGGAGGCCGACGTCCTCGCCGACGAGATCGTCGTCATCGACCACGGCCGGATCATCGCCCAGGGCACCGCGGACCAGCTGAAGCGCCAGGTCGGCGGCGAGCGCCTGGAGCTCACCGTCGCGGACGTCGCGCTGCTCGCCGGCGTCGAGGAGGTGCTCGCCCCGCTCGGCGTCGGGCGGCCCACCGTGGACGACGGCCGGCGGTCGTTCGTCATGCCGGTGTCCGGCGGGCCCGAGGTGCTCAGCGAGGCGCTGCGGCGGCTCGACGAGCGCCAGGTCCGGCTGGAGGACGTCGGCCTGCGCCGCCCGACCCTGGACGACGTGTTCCTCGCCCTGACCGGCAAGACCGCGGAGCAGGACGGCAACCCCGACCCGAAGGCAGGTGCGTGATGCCGGTGCCACCCGTGATCGCGGACGCCTCCGTGGTCGCCAAGCGGAACATCATCAAGATCAAGCGGGTGCCCGACCTCCTGGTCTTCACCACGCTGTCCCCCATCATGTTCGTCCTGCTGTTCTCCTACGTGTTCGGCGGCGCGATCGACCAGCAGGGCGGCGGGCAGGCGTACCGGGAGTTCCTCATCGCGGGGATCTTCGCCCAGACCGTGATCTTCGGCGCGACCGTCACCGGGGCGGCCCTCGCGGAGGACCTGAAGAAGGGCATCCTCGACCGGTTCCGGTCGCTGCCCATGGCGCCGTCGGCGGTCCTGACCGGGCGCACGTTCTCCGACGTCGTGAACAACGTCATCGTGCTGATCGTGATGGGCCTGACCGGGCTCGTGGTCGGCTGGCGCATCCGGTCGTCCGTGCTGGACGCCCTGGCGGGGTTCGGCCTGCTGCTGGTGTTCGCCTACGCGATCAGCTGGATCATGGCGTGGATCGGGATGCTGGTGCCGAGCCCCGAGGTGGTGAACAACGCGTCGTTCATCGTGATCTTCCCGCTGACGTTCGTGGCGAACACGTTCGTCCCGCTCGACACGCTGCCCGCGCCGCTGCAGACGTTCGCCGAGTGGAACCCGGTGTCGGCGGTGACCCAGGCGGCGCGGGAGCTGTTCGGCAACATCCCGCCCGGGGTGCCCGAGCCGACGGCGTGGCCGCTGCAGCACCCGGAGGTGTACACGCTCATCTGGTCGGCGCTGTTCCTGGTGGTGTTCGTGCCGCTCGCCAACGCGCAGTACCGCGTGTCGACCAGCCGCTGACCGCGGCCCGGCGCCGCCCCGACCGGGCGTCAGACCGACCCGCCGACCCGCCGTCCCTTGCGCGCGTACAGCGCCTCGTCGGCGCGGGCCAGCGCGTCCCGCACGGGCTCGTCGCCGTCGGCCTGCGCCACGCCGTGGCTCCAGGTCGGGTCGCCGGCGACGTGCCGCAGCCCGGCGGCCGTCACCCAGTCCTCGGCCCCCGCCGCGTCCCGGCCGGCGAGCACCACCGCGAACTCGTCGCCGCCGACCCGGCCGATCAGGTCGTCGTCGGCGAGGCCCGCGCGCCAGCCGTCCACGAGCCGCACCAGCACCTCGTCGCCGGCCGCGTGCCCGAGCGTGTCGTTCACGACCTTGAAGTCGTCGACGTCCAGGCAGACGACGGCGGCGGGCCGACCCCGCCGCGCGGCGTCGTGCAGCACCAGGGCGGCGCGCTCGTCGAACGCGGCGCGGGTCAGGGCGCCGGTGAGGTCGTCGGTCGTGGCCAGCAGGCGCAGCCGCTGCAGCAGGTACGTGACCAGGCCGCTCATCACGACGGTGGTGAGCGCGAGCACCAGCCACGTCGTCAGCGCGAACGGCACGGGCGACGCGAGCATCGCCAGGCCGAGCACGACGACCACCAGCCCGAGCACCCGGCGCACGGTGCGGGGCTCGCCCAGCAGCGCCGCGGCCTGCCCGGCGACGACCAGGCCCAGGCTCGTCGTGACGACCCCCGCGAGGGTCTGGCAGCTCGCGACGAGCACCCCGCCGATCCCGATCGCCGCGACCAGCGCGGCCAGCGGGGCGCGCGGCCGGTCACGGAGCAGCAGCAGCGCCACGGCCAGGAGGGCGAGCGCCGCCGACCCGCCGTACCAGACACCGACCAGGGTCAGGCGCGACGGCGGCCAGACCGCGCTGACCAGGCAGAGGACCGCGCAGAGCAGCAAGGCCCCGGCGGTGTGCGAGGCCGCGAGGAACAGGCGTGCGCCGTCTCTCGGGGGGCGGGTCCGCGCGCGCACGGCCACCCCATCGGACGCTGGCGGTGTCACCTGACCGGTGGGCGGCCGGACCACCCGTCCGGGCGAACGGGCGCCGCGCCGGGCACGGCGTGTTCGAGCGCCCGCTGACGTGCAGATCGTGAGGAAATACGCCCTATTTGCCCATTTGCCTCTTTTTGTCCACCTGGTCGGCACAACCTTGACTCGCCCAGAAATCGCCGAATAGCCTGGTCGGCGTCAGATCAGATCAGGGGGGCGGGACGGGAAGTTCCGTGGCACGTAGAGCCATTTCACTGACCGCAGCGGCGCTCATGGCCGTGGGCATGATCACCATTCCCGCGGGCGCGGCGTCCGCATCCACGGCGTGCTCAGCCACATCCATCAACATCAACTCCACGCCTGGCGGGGAGCCCTCGAGCTGGGCGAGCGGCCATTCGCACGTGACAGGAAAGCACTACGTCAAGTCCATCAACTCGCTGCGGGTGTGGACGTGGTGGGCCGACAACGACAACGGCTCGGTCGACAAGACAGACACCTATTTCGGGATCCAGCAGTGCTGACAGCGCGATCTGCGGCGTCGACGGCGTGCGTCCTCGTGACGTGCGCCGTCGGCGCGTCGGCGTGCGGCCCACCCGCCACGCAGCAGGCGGGCGAGGCGCCGACGACGGCGCCGTACGTCGTCGCCGATGACGCCGTCGTCGTCCCGGTGACGTTCGCGGACATCACCACCGAGCACTGCCTGGCCGGCTACCTGCTCGACGACGGGGCCGTGCAGACCACGAGCTGCACCACGCCGGGATCGTCGACGGTCGTCGCAGTCACCACCTTCGGTCCGCGTGCCCCGACCGGAGCACCGGATCCGATCGAGATCACCGCGGCCGCGCACGAGGCGTGCGCCCCAGCCACCCGGTCCTGGCTGGACGAGCAGGACCTCCCGGACGGCGTCCCCGAGATCCACGTGTTCCCCGAGGTGTGGTCCGGCCCGAGCACCGCGTTGGTCTGCGCGGTCTGGACGGGCCCGTGAGCGCACCCGGCGACGCGCTCGTCGTCGATTCCGTGACCGTCGCCCGTCGCCGTCGCGTCCTCGTCGACGGCGCCTCGTTCCGGGTCCGCTCCGGGACGGTCCACGCGCTGCTCGGGCACAACGGCGCGGGCAAGACGACGCTCCTGCGCGCACTGGCCGGCCAGGTCCCACTCACGTCCGGCACGATCCGGGTCGATGTCCGGCCGTCGGTCCTGTTCGTCGGCAGCCGGTACCCGTCCGACCTCACGGTCGGGCAGATCGTCGAGCACCACCGCCGCCGGCTCGGACGTTCCGACCCAGCCGCGGTCGCAGCCGTGCTCGAGACCCTGGGCGTACGCGAGTTCACCGAACGGTCCGGCGGGGCGCTCTCGACCGGGATGGCGCAGCGGGTGTCGATCGCGCTCGCGCTGCTCGCCGGTCCGCGGCTGCTCGTCCTCGACGAGCCGACGCCCGGGCTCGACCCCCAGGGTGTCGCCGGGCTCCGCGACGTCATCGGCCGGCTGCGTCGGGAGGGCACCGCCGTCCTGGTGTGCTCGCACGACCTCGCCGAGCTCGAGCTCGTGTGCGACGACGTGACCTGCCTGCGAGGCGGGCGCGTGACCGCGAGCGGGTCGGTCCCCGAGGTGACGCGCGGCCTCCCGGCCGCCGGGCACCTCCTGCGGACCGCGGACGACGGGCGCACGGCCGAGATCCTCGCGGCCCGGGGAGCACAGGTGGCCGTCACCGCGCGGGGCGTGCACCTGCCGGCCGGAGCCGACCTGTCCACCGCCGTGCAGGCGGTCGCGGGCGAGGTCACGGTGCACGAGGCCACGGTGGACCACGGGCTGTTCGCACGGCTGTACGACGCCTTCGGCTCCGCGCCCGGGGCGGGACGGACCAGGAGGAGGCACCGGCGATGATCGCGACCCTCGCTGCGGAGTGGTTCTGGATCCGGAGGCGACGCGCGCTCCTGCTCGCTGGCGCCGCAGCCGCGATGATCGCGGCCGTCGTGCCTCTCGCGCGCTGGCTGTCCTCGGACGCCGACCTGGCGGCCGCGATCGCCCGCGCCGAGCGGGAGGCGGCGGAGATGGCCGCGGCGGGCGTCGACGTGCCCGTGGCGGGCGCCTTCGTCGAGACGCGCTATCTGCTCGCCGAGCAGGCGCCAGTCGACACCGCCGGCGCCGCGCTCGCCCTGGCTCTCGTCGGGTTGCTCGCGGCGACCTTGTCGGTCGGATCCGAGTGGCGCACCGGTACGGTCCGCCTGTCGTTCGTGGACCCGGCCGAGCGCACCGGGCCGACGTTCGCCCGTGTCCTGCTCTGGGGCGCGTGCTGGTCCGTCGTCGGAGCGGCGGCGCTGGTCGTGCTCCAGGGCGGGCTCCTGCTCGTCGGGCACGACCGCGGGCTGACGGAGGGCGCGGCTGCCGCGATGTTCGTGTGGCCGCTCGTGCGAGGCGTCCTGACGATCGGGGTCGGCGCGGCCGTCGGCGCGGCGCTGGCCACGGTGTTCCGCTCGGAGACCCCCGTCGTCGTGCTCCTGCTGCTCTACGTCCTCGTCGCCGAGATCGTGCTCCTCGGGCTGCACGGGGCCGCCGGCTACCGCAGCCCGGGAGCTGACCTGGCGGGATGGATCGTCTCGGCAGACGTGGGTGCGGTGCTGCCGTCCTCCTGCGGCGGCGCGCCGCGGTGCAACGAGCTGCACGCCATCACCGCGGGCGAACCGGGCGTCTACCTGGCGCTCAGCAGCGCCGCGTCGGCCCTGGTGCTGGGCGCGGCGGTGTCGGCCCGCCGCCCGGTGTGGCGGTAGCCCTCGCGTCAGCCGACCGGGCGCAGCGTCCGCCAGCCGCGGTCCCGCGACGCGGCAGCGGCGAGGATGCCGACCGCGGCGCTCGGGCTGCGCAGCCGGCCGGCGAGGACCGCCTCGACGGCCTCGTCCAGGGGCACCCACACCGGCACCATGCCAGCCTCCTCGTCCTCCCGGGTGAACCGGTCGGCCTCGGGGACCTCGGACAGCCCGCGGGCGAGGTACACGAGGATGTGCTCGTTCGAGCCGCCCGGCGAGTTCGCGAACTCCGCCAGCAGCGACCAGGAGTCCGCGCGCAGGTCGGCCTCCTCCCCCAGCTCCCGGGCGGCGGTGACGTGCGGCGGCTCGCCGTCGACGTCGCGCAGCCCGGCCGGCGGCTCCCACAGCTCGGCCCGCACGGGGTGCCGGTACTGCTGGAGCAGCAGCACCCGGTCGTCCTCGTCGAGCGCGATGACCGCGACGGCGCCAGGGTGGTCGACGAACTCCCGGACCACCTGCGAGTCGCCGAGGTCCACGGTCTCCGAGACGAGGTCCCAGATCTTCCCGTGGTGCAGGTCGGTGTGCTCCAGCACGGGCCGCACGGCGGGCCGGTCGGCCGGCCCGCCGTGCGTGTCCTGCGTCGTCACGCGCGCGCCTTCGCCTTCGGCGAGACCGTCGCGCCGCGGGCCTCGAGGGCGGCGCGGATCAGGCCGGCGAACAGCGGGTGCGACCGGGTCGGCCGCGACTTGAACTCCGGGTGCGCCTGCGTCGAGACGTAGTACGGGTGCACCTCGCGCGGCAGCTCCACGAACTCGACCAGGGACGAGTCCGGCGAGACGCCCGAGATGACCAGGCCGGCCTCCTCCAGCTTGTCGCGGTACGCGTTGTTGACCTCGTACCGGTGCCGGTGCCGCTCGGTGACCCGGGTCGAGCCGTAGGCCTCGGCCGCGACCGAGCCCTCGGCCAGCACGGCCTCGTAGGAGCCGAGCCGCATCGTGCCGCCGAGGTCGCCCTCGCCGCCGACGATCGCGAGCTGCTCCGCCATGGTGGCGACGACCGGGTGCGCCGGGTCGGCGTCGAACTCGGACGACGAGGCGCCGGCCAGGCCGAGCACGTTGCGGGCGTACTCGATGACCATGGTCTGCAGGCCCAGGCAGATGCCGAGCGTCGGCACCTTGCTCTCGCGGGCCCAGCGCAGCGCGCCGAGCTTGCCCTCGATGCCGCGCACGCCGAACCCGCCCGGGACCAGCACCGCGTCCACGCCGCCGAGCGCGCGCTGCGCGCCCTCGGGGGTCTGGCACTCGTCGGACGGCACCCAGCGGATCTTGACCTTGGCGTCGTTGTGGAAGCCGCCGGCGCGCAGCGCCTCGGTCACCGACAGGTACGCGTCGGGCAGGTCGATGTACTTGCCGACCAGCGCCACCTCGACGTGGTGCGCCGGCTGGTGCACCCGCTGCAGCAGCTCGTCCCAGCCGCTCCAGTCGACGTCGCGGAACTGCATGCCGAGCCGCTGCACGACGTAGGCGTCCAGGCCCTCGGCGTGGATGACCCGCGGGATGTCGTAGATGCTCGGCGCGTCCACGCAGGAGATGACGCCCTGGGTGTCGACGTCGCACATCAGGGCGATCTTCGCCTTGATCGACTGCGGGATCTCGCGGTCGGACCGCAGCACGATCGCGTCCGGCTGGATGCCGATGCTGCGCAGCGCGGCCACCGAGTGCTGCGTCGGCTTGGTCTTCAGCTCGCCCGACGGGCCGATGTACGGCACCAGCGACACGTGCAGGAAGAACACGTTGTCCCGGCCGAGCTCGTGACGGACCTGGCGGGCCGCCTCGAGGAACGGCTGCGACTCGATGTCGCCGACCGTGCCGCCGATCTCGGTGATGATGATGTCGACGTCGTCGGCGGCCTGGGACCGCATCCGCGCCTTGATCTCGTCGGTGATGTGCGGGATGACCTGGACCGTGTCGCCCAGGTACTCGCCGCGCCGCTCCTTCGCGATCACGTGCGAGTAGACCTGGCCGGTCGTGACGTTCGCGGAGCCGACCAGGTCGACGTCCAGGAACCGCTCGTAGTGACCGACGTCGAGGTCCGTCTCGGCCCCGTCCTCGGTGACGAAGACCTCGCCGTGCTGGAACGGGTTCATCGTTCCCGGGTCGACGTTGAGGTAGGGGTCGAGCTTCTGCATCGTGACTCGGAGGCCGCGGGAGCGGAGAAGTCGTCCCAGGCTGGAGGCGGTCAGGCCCTTGCCCAGTGAGGAGGCGACGCCTCCCGTGACGAAGATGTGCCGGGTCGTGGAGTCCGACCGCCCGGAGAGTCGATTTGCGCGCTCTGCCACGGGATTCCAGTGTACCCGAGACGCGCGGCCCCTGTGCGTCTCACGCCGGTGACCCGCACCACGGGCTCGGAGCCGGGGGTGCCTCAGGGGGTGTAGGCCGCGTCCAGCTGGGTCAGGACGTCGGCGATCCCCGGGAGGGTCGCCGCGCGCGCCCGGGCCGCGTCGCGCAGCGCGGCGCGCCGGGCGTCGTCGGCCAGCACCGCGCGCAGCGCGTCCGCGAACGCCGCGGCGTCCCCGACCGGCACGAGCACCGCCGCGTCCTCCGTGACCTCGCGGGTGCCGCCCGCGTCGGTCACGACGAGCGCCGCGCCCAGCGCCAGCGCCTCCTGGACGGCCAGCGGCTGGCCCTCCCACACGGCGGTCGAGGCGACCACGTCCGCGGCCGCGAACAGGTCGGCGACGTCCTCGCGACGGCCGAGCAGGTCGACCGGCGCCCCCGCCTCGGCCGCCCGCGCGCGCAGCCCGTCGAGCAGGGGCCCGTCGCCCGCGACGACCCAGCGCAGCCCGGGCCGGGTCCGTCCCGCGGCGGCCGCGGCGTCCACGAGGGTGTCGAGGCCCTTCTGCGGGGCGAGCCGGGCCACGGTGACGACCAGGTCCTCCCCCGGCGCGACACCGAGCCCCGCGCGCACGGCCTCCCGGTCCTGCGCAGGGGCACGGAGCGCGGGGGCCGGCACCAGGGCGCGCTCGGCCCGGCGGGCGCCCTGCGCCCGCGACAGCTCGACGAGGTCCCCGGACACGCCGAGCACCACGTCGGCGCCGCGCGCGACCACCCGGCCGAGCACCGCCGACACGGTCCGGATCGCGCGGCCGCCGACCGGCAGGTTGTGCAGCGTGACCACCACCCGGGGCCGCGACCCGCCGGGGTGCTGCCGGCCCCGGACCGCCAGCACGGCGAGCGCGCCCGCGCGCAGCCCGTGGGCGTGCACCGCGTCGGCGTCCCGCGCCAGCTCGGCCAGCCGGGCGACGGCCCGCGCGTCGGAGGCGTGCGGGCGGTCGGCGATCTCGACCGCCGCGAAGCCCACGGCCTCGCCCGCGGCCACGGTCGGCGCCAGCGACGACGGGCCCGCGACCAGGACGCGGTCGCCGGCCGCCGCCAGCGCCGTCGACACCTGCGCGACGTGCCGGGCGACGCCGCCCGCGCTCGAGCCCAGCACCTGCAGCACGCGTCGGGTCATCGGCCCGCCTCCCGGGGGTCGTCGGGCCCGGGGGCCGCGGGTCCGGCGCCGGGCGCCGGGGTGGTCGTGGGGGTGGCGGCCGTCGCGGGGGCCGCGTGGGTGCCGGCGGACGCAGGGTCGCCGGCGGACGCGGGCC
>NZ_JAGXJG010000258.1:0-270 GCF_019091725.1 Cellulomonas sp. GbtcB1
GCTCGCGCCGTTCACCGACGCGGCGCACCACTACGCGCACGGACACCTGACGAGCGTCGGCGTCGAGGTCCGGCTGGGCACCGGGGTCGCGGCCGTGCACGCCGAGCGGGTGGAGCTCGGCGACGGCACGGCGATCCCGACCCGGACCGTCGTCTGGGGCGGCGGGGAGTCGGCCGCGCCGGTCGTGCTCGGGGCCGGCGTGCCGGCCGGCCGCGGCGGGCGGGTGGGCGTCGCCGCCGGCCTGAGCGTGCCCGGGCTGCCCGGCGGCTA
>NZ_JAGXJG010000259.1:0-270 GCF_019091725.1 Cellulomonas sp. GbtcB1
CCGCAGCACCGACGGGCCCTCGACGCTGTCCGGCGCGCACGTCGGGTTCGGGGGGGTGGACCGGTGACCGCCGTCGCCGACTGGTCGCGCGCGCACCTCGCGGCCTGGGACCGCCAGCAGGCGGAGTACATCAACCGGCGCGAGGACCGGTTCGGGGTGATGCTCGACGTGCTCGCCGAGACCGCGCCCGCCGGCGCCCTGGTGGTCGACCTGGCGTGCGGCCCCGGCTCGGTCTCCGCGCGGGTGCTCGACCGGTTCCCGGGCATGACC
>NZ_JAGXJG010000260.1:0-270 GCF_019091725.1 Cellulomonas sp. GbtcB1
CAGGAGGCTCTGCGGCAGCACGGCGATGCCGAGCCCGGCGCGGAGCGCGGCGAGCACGCCGTTGATCACGACCACCTTGCAGGTCGTGCGCCACGGCCGGCCGGCCTCGGTCAGGGCCCGGACGGCGGCCTGCCGGGACAACGACGCGCCCTGGTAGGTGATGAGCGGCACCGGCGCCTCGGCGTCGACCGCCGTCCCGGGCACAGCGACCCACACGAGCCGGTCCCGGCGGACCAGCTGGCCCTCGGCCTGGCCGGTGGCCTCCTTGAT
>NZ_JAGXJG010000261.1:0-270 GCF_019091725.1 Cellulomonas sp. GbtcB1
CGTTGGTGAACTCCTCGACCTTGTCCTGCTCCTTCATCGTGAAGGAGCCCGGCGCGACGTCCCCCGCGTCCCAGAGGTCGGCGACGAACTGCACGCCGCTCTCCACATCCGGGTTGTCGGTGTGCGCCGGCTGGCCGTCGTCGAGCATCGAGCCGCCGGTCGCCCAGACCCACGACATCACGTCGTTCTGGACGCCGTTGGGCGCCTCGAGCGGCAGCGGCAGCACCCAGCCGTACGAGTTGGCGCCCAGAGGGGAGGTGCCCTCGGCCC
>NZ_JAGXJG010000262.1:0-270 GCF_019091725.1 Cellulomonas sp. GbtcB1
GACTCCTACCTCGGCGGCCACCTCGCCGGGGCGGAGGGCGGCAGCGCGCGGTTCGGCCCGATGGCCCAGGCCTACGCGGACACCCCGCTGGGTCCGGCGCTCGCGCGGATCGCGCAGGAGGCCACCGACGAGCGCGAGTGGCTGCGCGACACCTCCTACCGGCTCGCCGTGCGGCCGTCGGTGGTCAAGCGCGTCGGCCTCGCGGTCGTCCGGCGCGCGGGTCGGCTGAAGCCCAACGGCCGGCTGACCGACCAGTCCCCGCTCACCGCC
>NZ_JAGXJG010000263.1:0-270 GCF_019091725.1 Cellulomonas sp. GbtcB1
TAGCCATTTTCCGGGTCCCGTAGAAAATAGTTACCAAGGAGTTTTAATGTGTTTTAGGAAAAATATAATTTTATTATACTACACACTAGTTCTAGGAGTTAAAGGAAGGAGTTCTACATCTAGGGTGACTTTTTGGGAAAAGATCAAGGTCCAAAAACTCCGGATGGAGTATGAAAAATACCGGACTTTGAGAAATTCTAGAAAAGTCCTACCTAAGTATTTAGATGGTTTGAACATACCATAGAGAAGCCCTATGATAAGAAAGGATGT
>NZ_JAGXJG010000264.1:0-269 GCF_019091725.1 Cellulomonas sp. GbtcB1
TAGGCATAAACCTCAGGGGCATAGGAGCGCGGGGGTGCGAGAGGATGGGCCCCGTGACTCCCGCGCCCACGGCCCCCCGGTACGTGTTCCTCGACGGCGACGGGACCTACGCGCACCACGGCGAGGTCCCCCCGGGGCACGAGCGCGTGGACCGGGCGGCCCGGGCCAACGGGCACCGCGTGCTGCTGTGCACAGGGCGACCGGAGTCGATGCTCCCGGACCGGATCCGCGCGGCAGACGTCCACGGGATCGTGGCGTCCGCCGGCGGG
>NZ_JAGXJG010000265.1:0-269 GCF_019091725.1 Cellulomonas sp. GbtcB1
CCTAATGAGCTTTCGGTCAGCTCGCCAGCACCTTCGACCGTCACACACAAATCGGCCTTCCGATGCAAACCAAATCAACCACAACACAGACTCAATCAGGATGGCGTGGTTACTAAGAAGGTGCATTTTGATGACCTGTCACAGAAAACCCACCTCTTCTACCCGGCAGATGCTCCGTTATCTTTGACTTCAGAGTCACTCTCATCCGCCGAAAGAAGTGAAGCTGGCAAACCGGCACGTGGTTCTCACTTTCAACTTGGTCGCGAGGG
>NZ_JAGXJG010000266.1:0-269 GCF_019091725.1 Cellulomonas sp. GbtcB1
GTTCATGTTATTAGGTTGTTTAGTTGATTATAATGTTGGTAAAATTAAAAAGTTTTCATAAATGTGAATATTATTATTTTTTATGTGACCTAACTTCTTATTACTATGTTATAATTAACTATATTATGAATGGTTTTAGTAAGATTTATCCTAATTCTACCGAAATTTCGGCAGCATAACGGCTGTAATTGGACGTTCCCAAAAATTTTACAAGTGCCTAAAATAACAAACAAAACAGATAAACAATACAAAATTAATCCACCCATTCG
>NZ_JAGXJG010000027.1:0-51880 GCF_019091725.1 Cellulomonas sp. GbtcB1
GCGGCGCCCTCCCCGCCGTTGACCAGGACCGGTGCAAGGAGGTGAACGCCGGGTTCGGGCACGCGGTCGGCGACGGGGTCATCCGGGCGGCCGCCGCGCGCCTCGACGGGGCGGTCGGCGGGCGCGGCCTGGTGGCCCGGCTGGGCGGCGGCGAGTTCGCCGTCGCCCTCGAGGACGCCGACGCGGACGCCGCCGTGGCGCTGGGACGCGAGCTGCGCCGCGAGCTCACCCGGCCGATCGGCGTCGAGGGCCGGGTCGTGCGGCTGGAGGCCAGCGTCGGCGTCGCGACGACCGCCGTCGGCGCCCGCAGCGCGGCGGGGCTGCTGCGGTGCGCGGACGGCGCGATGTACGACGCGAAGGCGGCCGGCGGCGGGGTGCGGCTCTACGACCGCGAGTCCGACGCGCGGGCGCGCGACGAGCGCGAGCGGGTCGACGCCCTGCGGCGCGCCCTCGAGGGGGACGGGCACCCGCGCCACGGCCGGATCACCACGCACTTCCAGCCGCAGGTCGACGCCGGCGACGGCGGGGTGGTCGGCGCGGAGGCGCTGGTGCGCTGGGAGCACCCCGAGCGCGGGGTCCTGCCGCCGTCCGCGTTCCTGGACCTCGCGGAGGAGCACGGCCTGATGGGCCGGCTCACCTGGCACGTCCTCGACCAGGCGACCCGCGCCGCGGCCGGCTGGGCGGCGGAGGGGCGACCCCTGCGCGTCGCGGTGAACCTCTCCACCTCCTGCCTGGGGGAGCCCGGCCTCGTGGGCGTGGTCGAGGAGGCGCTCGCGCGGTCGGGGCTGCCCGCGGGCGCGCTCGTGCTGGAGACCACCGAGACGACCCTCATGCACGACCCGGAGCGCGCGGTCGAGGTCACGCACCGGCTGGCGAACCGGGGGATCGGCCTGAGCATCGACGACTACGGCACGGGGGACTCCTCGCTCGCCTACCTGAACGACCTCCCGGCCGAGGAGCTGAAGCTCGACCGGTCGTTCACGTCGCGGGCGCTCGCGGACCCGCGGACGCGCGCCATCGTCGCCGGGACCGTCGAGCTCGCGCACCACCTGGGCCTCCGGCTGGTCGCGGAGGGCGTCGAGGACCCCGAGACCGAGGCGCTGCTGCACGGGCTCGGTTGCGACCGGGTGCAGGGGTACCTGCACGCGCGGCCCATGCCCGCGGACGCGTTCGCGCGGTGGCTGCGGGGGCGGCCGGCGGGCGCGACCGACGCGGCGGGCGCCCGGCCGGTGGTCGGCGGGGCGGCCTGACCGGTCGCCGCGCCCGGATCCGCCGGGGCGCCGCATTCGCTACCGACCGGTCGGCGTGCGCAGGTTCACAGGCGCGGGGACGCGCCGGAACCGCCCGAGGTCCTAGAATCTCTCCTCGTGAGCACCCAGGACGCGACGCCGAGCGGCGACGAGAACGCCGCCGACCCCACCCTCGACCTCGACATCCCGCAGGCCCGCGCGGCCGAGCAGGCGCCCGAGGCGGCCGCCAAGCCGGCCCGCCGCGCGGTCGTCGCGGAGGACGAGGCCCTGATCCGGATGGACGTCGTCGAGACGCTCCGCGAGGCGGGCTTCGACGTCGTGGGCGAGGCGGGTGACGGCGAGCAGGCCGTGGCCCTCGCGACCGAGCTCAAGCCCGACGTCGTCGTCATGGACGTCAAGATGCCGGTGCTCGACGGCATCTCCGCGGCCGAGCGCATCGCCAAGGCGCACCTCGCGCCGGTCGTGCTGCTCACCGCGTTCTCGCAGACCGAGCTGGTCGAGCGCGCCCGCGACGCCGGCGCCATGGCCTACGTCGTCAAGCCGTTCAGCCCGGCCGACCTGCTGCCGGCGGTCGAGATCGCGATCTCCCGCTACGCGCAGATCACCGCGCTCGAGTCCGAGGTCGCCGACCTCGCCGAGCGGTTCGAGACCCGCAAGCGCGTCGACCGCGCCAAGGGCCTGCTCATGACCAAGATGGGCCTGACGGAGCCGGAGTCGTTCCGCTGGATCCAGAAGACCTCCATGGACCGCCGCCTCACGATGCGCGAGGTCGCGGACGCGGTCATCGACCAGGTCGGCGGCGGCTCCTGATCCCCGCGTCCTGAGTCTCCCCGAGGCCCGGCCCACCGCACGGTGGGCCGGGCCTCGTGCTGTCGGGGCACCCTGTCGTGTCCACGATGTGATCCACGCCACAGTCGGGCGGCGTGTCGTGCCACGATCCGCGTCTTCCCGCGGGAAGGTCACGAATCGGCACCGGTCATCCGGTGTGACATGCACGACACGCGGCGGACACATGGGGCGCATACCTTCACGGCCACACACCGCCGGTGGCACCACCCCGGCATCCGGCCGGGGCTCCCGGCAGGCAGTACTCACCGACAGGAGTACCACGCATGATTCGTACGACACATGCCGTCCAGGCGGCGGCTCTCGCCGGCGCCGTCGCGCTCGTGCTGACCGCGTGCGCCGGCGGCGACGACGGCGGGTCGGGCGGCGACGAGACGGCGGACGGCGACGCCGGCCCGCTGATCATCGGCACCCTGCTGCCCCAGACCGGCACGCTGGCGTACCTCGGCCCGCCGGAGATCGCGGGCGTCGACCTGGCGGTCCAGGAGATCAACGAGGCGGGCGGCGTCCTCGGCTCGGACGTCGAGGTCATCCACGCGGACTCGTCCGACGCCGACCACGCCGAGGTCGCGACCCAGTCGGTCACCGACCTCATCTCGCAGGACGTCCAGGTCATCGTCGGTGCGGCGTCCTCGTCGGTCACGCTCAACGTCGTCGACGACATCACCGGCGCCGAGATCGTGCAGATCTCCCCGGCGAATACGGCCACGTCGCTGTCGGGCTACTCCGACTTCTACTTCCGCACCGCGCCGCCGGACACCGTCCAGGGCGCCGCGCTCGGCAACCTCATCACCGGCGACGGCCACGCGAACATCGGCATCCTGGTGTTCAACGACGACTACGGCACCTCGCTGCGCAACGTCGTCAAGACCACCGTGGAGGACGCGGGCGCCACGGTCGTCTACGGCAACGAGGGCGAGGAGTTCGACCCGGCCGCGAGCAGCTTCGCGACCGACGTCACCGCGCTCATGGCGACCAGCCCCGACGCCGTCGTGGTCCTGGCGTTCGAGCAGACCAAGCAGATCATCCCGGAGCTCGTCGCCGCGGGCGTCGACCCGGCCACGATCTACATGGTCGACGGCAACACCGCCGACTACTCCGCGGACTTCGACCCGGGCACCCTCGAGGGCGCGCAGGGCACCATCCCCGGCGCGTTCCCGAGCGACGACTTCCAGGCTCGCCTCAAGGAGGTCGACCCGGCGCTGACGGACTACGCCTACGGCCCCGAGTCGTACGACGCGACCATCCTGGCGGCCCTCGCGGCGGTCAAGGGCGGCGGCACCGACGGCCCCACCATCCAGGCCAACATGGCCGCGGTGTCGGGCGCCGACGGCGGCGAGGAGTGCACCTCGTACGCGGACTGCGTCGAGCTGCTCGACTCGGGCGAGGACATCCAGTACGTCGGCCAGGCCGGCGTCGGACCGTTCAACGAGGACAACGACCCGTCGTCCGCGTTCATCGGCGTGTACAAGTACGGCGCCGACAACAAGAACGTCTGGGTGAAGGCGGTCGAGGGCTCCGTCGGCGAGTGACGACGGACGCCTGAGCCTCCGGCCGGAGCAGGGGACCGGCCTCCGGGCGACGAGGGCCCGGGACGCGTGCGGCGTCCCGGGCCCTGGGTCGTCCCCGGCGGGCGAGGGCGGTGTCGGTGGCCGGGCGTAGCGTCCGGGCATGGACTACCGACTGGAGCTCGTGCAGGTGCCCGTCTCCGACGTGGACCGGGCCAAGGACTTCTACACGCAGCGCGCCGGCTTCGTGCTCGACCACGACCACGAGGTCGGGGGCGGCATCCGGTTCGTGCAGCTGACGCCGCCCGGCTCGGGCGCGTCCATCGCGATCGGGACCGGGCTGACGACGATGCCGCCCGGCTCCGTCGAGGGGCTGCAGCTCGTCGTCGCGGACATCGACGCCGCGCGCGACGAGCTCACCGGCCGCGGCCTCGACGTGGGGGAGGTGCAGGACTTCCCGTGGGGGCGGTTCCTGTTCTTCGCCGACCCCGACGGCAACCGGTGGGCCGTGCAGCAGATCGTGTACCCGTCGGCCGGCTGAGGCGGGGGCCGGTCCCGCCGGGGTCTTCCCGGGAGGCGGGGGCCGACCTACCGTGGGCGGCATGTGCCGGAACATCACCACGCTGCGGGGCCTCGAGCCCGCCGCGACCGACGAGGAGATCGTGGCCGCGGCCCGTCAGTTCGTCCGCAAGGTCACCGGCGTGCAGTCGGTGAGCGCCGCGACGGCCGAGCCGCTCGACCGCGCGGTCGACGAGATCGCCGCCATCGTGACGCGGCTGCTCGACGAGCTGCCCGAGCGGCGGCGGCCGCCGGCGACGGTCCCGCCGCTGCGGCGCCCGGAGGTCCGCGCGCGCCTGGGCATGCCGCCGTTCGACGGCGAGGGCGAGCACGACCACCCGCACGAGCACGACCACGACGACCACGTGCACGAGCACGGCGGCCACGCGCACGACCACGACGGTCACGCGCACCCGCACGAGCACGTGCACGCCTGACGGCGCCCCGGCCCACCGGCGCCGCGCCCACCGGCGCCGCGCCCACCGGCGCCGCGAGTGCCTACGAAACACGTCGAGTGCCTATCCAGTGGATAGGCACTCGACGTGTCTGATGTGCACTCGCGATCAACCGCCCACGGGCGGCGGCCTTCAGCCGGCAGGCGGCGCCGACGGCGCCGGAGGCGTGGCCGGGGGCGCCGGGGGTGCGGTCGGCGGGCGGTCCGCCGCTGCCGCCTCGACGTCCGTCGCCAGCGTGCCGAGGTACAGCTCGATCACCTTCGGGTCGTGCATCAGCTCGCGCCCCGGCCCGGAGTACGCGTTCGACCCCTGGTCCAGCACGTACGCCCGGTCGCAGATCTGCAGGCAGCGCCGGGCGTTCTGCTCGACGATGACCACCGAGACCCCGGCCTTGTTGATCTTCCGGGTCCTCAGGAACGTCTCGTCCTGGCGCACCGGCGACAGGCCGGCGGACGGCTCGTCGAGCAGCAGCACCGACGGGTCCATCATCAGCGCGCGGGCCATGGCGACCATCTGCCGCTCGCCGCCGGACAGCGACCCGGCGCGCTGCTTGCGCCGCTCGCCCAGCACCGGGAACAGGTCGACGATGAAGTCGAACCGCTCGGTGAACCGCTTCGGCGCCTGGAACAGCCCCATCTCCAGGTTCTCCTGGATGGACAGCGACGGGAACACGTTGTTCGTCTGCGGCACGAACCCGACGCCGCGCCGGACCAGCGAGTCGGCCCGGTGGTTGGTGATCTCCTCGCCCTTGAGCACGACCGAGCCGGACCGGATGGTCACGAGCCCGAACAGCGCCTTGAGCAGCGTCGACTTCCCGGCGCCGTTCGGGCCGATGATGCCGACGAGCTCGCCGGGGTGCACGACCAGGTTGCAGTCGTTGAGGATGTTCACGCCCGGCACGTAGCCGGCCACCAGGTCGGTCGCCGCGAGCAGCGGCTCCCCGGCGGGGGCGCCGCGGTGGACGGTCGAGGGGTCGGACCCCTGCACGGCGGTGCTCATCGCGAGCCCTCCTCGGTCGTCGGGGCGGCCGCGGCCGCCGCCTGGTTCGCCTGCTCCTCGGCCTCGAGCTGCTCGATGCTGCCGTCGTCCAGCAGCGCGTCGTCGCCCAGGTCGGTGTCGTGGTGCGCGCCGAGGTAGGCGTCGATCACGGCCTGGTCGGCCATGACGTCCTCGGGCGGGCCCTCGGCGACGATCCTGCCCTCGGCCATCACGACCACCCAGTCCGAGATGTGCCGGACCATGTGCATGTCGTGCTCGACGAACAGCACCGTGGTGCCCTCCTCGCGCAGGGCCTGGATGTGCCCGAGCAGCGACTGGGTGAGCGCCGGGTTCACGCCCGCCATCGGCTCGTCGAGCATGACCATCGTGGGCTTCGACATCAGCGCACGGGCCATCTCGAGCAGCTTGCGCTGGCCGCCGGACAGCGACCCGGCGTAGTCGTCGCGCTTGGCGTCGAGCTTGAACCGGACCAGCAGCTCCTCGGCCTGCTCGGTGATCTCCTTCTCGCGCGCCTTCCACAGCGGCGGGACGAGCGCGGTGAACAGGTTCTCGCCGGACTGCTTGGTGGCACCCAGCTTCATGTTCTCGATCACCGTCATCCGCGACAGCGCCTTGGTGAGCTGGAACGTGCGCACCATGCCGGACCGGGCGACGCGCGCCGCCGAGACCCCGGACAGGGACCGGCCCTCGAAGGACCAGGTGCCGGTCGACGGCTTGTCGAACCCGGTGAGCAGGTTGAACAGCGTCGTCTTGCCGGCGCCGTTCGGCCCGATGAGCGCGGTGATCGCGCCGCGCTGCACCTCGAGGTGCCCGACGTCGACGGCGGTCATGCCGCCGAAGTGCCGGGTGACCTGGTCGGCGACGACGATCGCGTCGGGCTTGGGCACGCCGGGGGTGTGCGCGACGTGCGCCAGGTCGGCGGTGACGCGGTCCCGGCCGGACGCGGTGGTGGCGTGCGGCGTGGCGGCGGGGACGTGGCCCCGGGGGAGGTCAGCGGACATCGATCGCCAGCTCCTTCTTGTCGCCGAGGATGCCTTGTGGCCGGAAGATCACCAGGAGCATCAGCGTGACGCCGACGATGATCCAGCCGAACTGCTCGATCTGCTCGGTGCGCATGATCGACTCCGGCACCCCGGCGCGCATGACCGACTTGATGAGCATGAGCGACACCCAGAAGATGATCGACCCGAGGACGGGCCCGAACACCGTCGCGGCCCCGCCGAGCAGCAGGATCGTCCAGATGAAGAACGTCATCGGGCGTCCCATCGAGTCGGGCTGCACGGCGCGTGGTAGGACGTAGATGATGCCCGCGACGGCGCCGATCACGCCGCCGAGCACCAGTGCCTGCATCTTGTAGGAGTAGACGTTCTTGCCGAGCGAGCGCACGGCGTCCTCGTCCTCCCGGATGCCCTTGAGCACCCGGCCCCACGGGCTGCGGATCAGCAGCCAGACGAGCAGGCAGGCGAGCGCGACGACGGCCCAGCCGACGATGCGCACCCACCAGGAGTTCGAGGCGTTCATCGCGTACTCGAACGGCCCGAGGGCGAACGTCCCGTCGGGGAACGGCGAGGCGTCCTGGAACGAGTCCTTGTAGGAGTTGCCGCGCAGTCCCGACGAGGCACCGGTCAGCTCGGTGAGCGCGGTCGACCGGCCGACGAGCCGGACGATCTCCGCGGCGGCGATCGTCACGATCGCCAGGTAGTCGCCGCGGAGCTTGAGGGTCGGGATGCCGAGCAGCAGGCCGAACACGGCGGCGCAGGCGATCGCGACGAGCACGGCGGCCCACAGCGGCCAGCCGGCGATGGTGGAGATCGCGAAGCCGTACGCGCCGAGCAGCATGAACCCGGCCTGGCCGAAGTTGAGCAGGCCCGTGAGGCCGAAGTGCACGTTGAGGCCGATGGCGGCGAGCGCGTAGGCGGCGGTCGTCGGGGCGAAGATCTCGCCCGCGACGTTGACGAGGATGCGGGACCAGTCCATGTCGGCTCCTTAACCGATCCGCTCGGCGCGGCCGAGGATGCCCTGGGGCCGCAGCAGCAGGACGAGGATGAGGATGAGCAGGGCGCCGGCGTAGCGCATGTCGCTCGGGATGACGAGGTTCGACATCTCGACGACCAGGCCGATGACGATCGACCCGGCCAGCGCGCCGAACGCCTGCCCGAGGCCGCCGAGCGTGACCGCCGCGAACATCAGGAGCAGCAGGGCGCCTCCCATGTTCCAGGAGGTCGCGTTCAGGTAGAGGCCCATGAGCACGCCGCCCAGCGCCGCCAGCGCCGCGCCGAGCACCCAGACCAGCCGGACGATCCGGTCGACCGTGATGCCGGAGGCCGCGGCCAGCGCCGGGTTGTCCGAGACCGCGCGGGTGGCGCGGCCGACGCGGGTGCCGAGCAGGAAGTACGCGACGCCCGCCAGCACGACTGCGGCGATGAGCAGCGACCACAGCGAGGTGGCGCTGATCCGCACCGGGCCGAGGGTGACCATCGTCGGCGTGGTGGTGACGATGCGCAGCGCGCCGCCGCCGAAGAAGAACTGGTACGTGTACTGCAGCGCCATCGACAGGCCGATCGTGACGATCATCTGCTGGGTCGTGCCCACCCGGCGCTTGCGCAGCGGGTGCCAGATCCCGGCGTCCTGCAGCCAGCCGGACGCGGCGCCGACCAGCACGGCGACCACGCCCGCGACGAGCAGCGGCAGCCCGAACGACTGCACCGCGAGGTAGGCGACGATCGCGCCGAGCGTGACCTGCTCGCCGTGCGCGAAGTTCGACAGGCCCGTGGTGCCGTAGATCAGCGACAGGCCGACCGACGCGAGGGCGAGCAGCACGCCGAAGACGAGGCCGCTGCTGGCCTGCTGCGCCAGCCGGCCCCAGGAGAACGACCCGGTCTCCGAGCTGCCCACCGGGGCGCCGACCTCGCCGGCGCTGTCCGCGGGCGCGGTGCTCTCCGGGTCGGGCGCGGCGTCGGGGTCCTCGTCGGAGCCGTCGCCGCCGCCGTTGCCCGCGGGCGCGCCCAGCGGGAACAGCGCCCCGGCGGACGACCCGAGCGCGACGGTGACGGTGCGCGGGTTCTGCGCGGGGTCCCGCAGGGTCTCGCCGGCGGGCAGCGTGGCCTCGTCGAGGGTGACCGTGTACGCGCCGGCCTCGGTGACGGCGGCGGTCCAGCGGCCCTCGGCGTCCGTGGTGGCCTGCGTGGTCCCGCCCGGACCCTCGACGTCGAGGACGACGCCGACCGCGGGTTGCTGGTCCGCCGTGCGGATGGTGCCGTTGATGCAGCCGGTCGCGGCGTCGGCGACGCACCCGGCCACGGCCGCGCGGGCGGTGCCCGGCACGGCGAGGAGGAAGAGAACTGCGAGGAGGAGCACGCCGAGGGCGGCGGGCGCCCCGGCGGTGGAACGGTCCCTGGTCGCGACTCGGCGCACCTGGTCCTCCGTCCGGTCGTGGTCGACGGTGTCGACCTGTCGGCAGCGGGCTCGCGGAGGGTCAGGAGGCCGCGAGTGGGTTGGCGTGACAGTAGGGATGCTGCGTTTCGGGGCGATTACAGGCACGTTTGAGACGTAGGTCACGTCGGCGCGCCGTGCGGTGTGTCCGATTCGTCCGGGAGGGGTGCGCGGCGGTGCGGCCGAGGGCGCCGCCCGGACGGAGCAGCGTTCACCCGGTGGAGTGAGACGCGCCACGGTGCCGCGCGGTGACCTGCGTCTCCGCGCGCGGCGGCCGGACGGGAGCGCTCCCGCGACTAGGCAGGGGCCCCGGTCGTGCGCCATGATCGGGCGATGCCGCGGGGGGCGCAGCAGGATCGTGGTGACGCCGAAGTCGCTGCGCCGTCCGAGTAGTCCAGGAGGTCGTCGTACCGTGCGCTCGCCCGTCGCCGTCCGACCCGCTCGCCCCGAGGACCTGGACGTCCTCGTCTCCCTCAGCCTCGCGGCCCGCTCCGAGTCGCTCGTCGGCGCGCAGCTGTGCACCGACGACGCCGACCGCCTGCGGCACCAGATCGGCGCGCTGGTCGCCGAGCCGGGCGCGCTCGGGCTGGTGGGCACGCTCGACGACGAGCTGTGCGGCCTGGTCCTCGCGCGCATCGTCGGGCCGAGCCTGTTCACCGACGAGGTGACGGTGTCCATCGAGGCGGTCTACGTGGCGGAGGGCGCCCGGCGCCGCGGCGTCGGGCACGCGCTGCTCGGCGGCGTGGTGGAGGAGGCGCAGCGCGTCGGCGCCTCCGACGTCCTCGCGGTCCCGCTGCCCGGCGCCCGCGGCATGCACCGGTTCCTCGCGCGCCTCGGGTTCGCCCCGGCGGCGGCCCACCGCGTGGTCAGCACCGAAGTGCTGCAGCGCAAGCTCTCCGCGGACGCGCCGCAGCCCGGCCGCCGACGCGCCGGCTCGGGCCTGGACGACCTCATCGCCCGCCGCCGGCGCGCCCGGGCCGGACGCGCCGCGACGGTGACCGAGGCCGCTCAGGCCGGCCGGGCGTCGATCAGCATGCAGGTCAGCCGGGCGGAGCAGATCCGCCGGCCGCGCGGGTCCGAGACCACCACGTCGTAGGTCGCGACCCGGCCGCCCAGGTGGACCGCGGTCGCGGTCCCCGTCACCACGCCCTCGGTCGCCGACCGGTGGTGCGTGCAGCTCAGCTCGATCCCGACCGCGCGCCGGTCCGGGCCCGCGTGCGCGTTCGCGGCGTAGGAGCCGAGCGTCTCCGCGAGCACCGCGGAGGCGCCGCCGTGCAGCAGGCCGTACGGCTGCACGTTCCCGGCGACCGGCATGGTGCCGACCGCGCGCTCGGCCGAGACCTCCTGGATCTCGATGCCCATGCGCTCCATGAGCGTGCCGGGCGGGACGTGGGAGCCGAGGGGTGCGTCGGCGGGGGCGGCGGCGGGCGGCAGGTCGGTGTCAGCCATGCCCGATAGGTTGGCACCCGTGACTGACGCGACGCGACTCCTCCTTGTCGACGGCCACTCGATGGCCTACCGGGCGTTCTTCGCCCTCCCGGTCGACAAGTTCGCCACCTCCACCGGCCAGCCCACCAACGCGGTGTTCGGGTTCGTGTCGATGCTCGCGAACCTGCTGCGGGACGAGGCGCCGACGCACGTGGCGGTCGCGTTCGACGCCGGGCGGACCACGTTCCGCACCGAGCAGTACGAGGAGTACAAGGCCAACCGCTCCGCGTCGCCCGAGCCGTTCCGCGGCCAGGTCGACGTCATCAAGCAGGTCCTCGCGACCATGCACATCCCGACGCTCGACAAGCCGGGCTTCGAGGCCGACGACATCCTCGCGACCCTCGCCCGCCAGGGCGCCGCCGAGGGGATGGACGTGCTCATCTGCTCCGGCGACCGCGACTCCCTCCAGCTCGTGAACGAGCGCGTCACGGTGCTGTACCCGGTCAAGGGCGTCTCCGAGCTCGCGCGGATGACCCCGGAGGCGGTCGAGGCCAAGTACGCCGTCCCGCCCGCGCGGTACCCCGACATCGCCGCGCTGGTCGGCGAGTCGTCGGACAACCTCCCGGGCGTCCCCGGCGTCGGCCCCAAGACGGCCGCCAAGTGGATCGCCACCTACGACGGCCTGCAGGGCATCGTCGCGAACGTCGACAGGATCACGGGCAAGGCGGGGGAGTCGCTGCGCGCGAACCTCGACCAGGTGCTGCTCAACCGCCAGCTCAACCGGCTGCTCGACGACCTGGAGCTGCCGCTCGGCCCGGAGGACCTGGTCGCGCGCCCGTGGGACCGCGAGGCGCTGCACACCATCCTCGACGAGCTCGAGTTCCGCACCCTGCGCGACCGGCTGTTCGCCATGCTCCCGGGCGAGGACGACGGCGCGGGCGACGTGGCCGGCCCGGCGGAGGGCCCGGTCGTCGTGACGCCGGTCGACGGCGGCCTGGCCGCGTGGCTCGAGCGGCACGCCGGCGCGCGCACCGCGGTGGACGTGCAGGGCTCGGCGTCCCCGGCCGGTGGCGACGCCTGGGGGGTCGCGCTCGTCGTCGGCGGCGAGGCCGTGGCCTACGACCTCGCGCAGATCGCCCCGGCCGACGAGGCGGCGCTGGCCGCCTGGCTCGCCGACCCCGCCCAGCCCAAGGCGCTCCACGCCGCCAAGGAGGCGTGGCACGCGCTCGCCGGGCGCGGCCTGACCCTCGCGGGCGTGGAGTTCGACACCGAGCTCGGCGCGTACCTGCTGCAGCCCGACCGCCGCGGCTACGACCTGTCCGACCTCGCGATCGGCTACCTGCGCCGCGAGCTCGGCGCCGTGGCGGACGAGGCCGGCCAGGGCGCCCTCGACCTGGACCTGGAGGGCTCCTCGGAGGGCACCCGCGGCGCCGTCCGGGCGGCCGCGGTGCTCGACCTGGTCGACGTGCTCGGCGGCCAGCTCGTGGACCGCGGCGCGGACCACCTGCTCCGCGACGTCGAGCTGCCGCTGGAGGGCGTCCTCGAGCGCATGGAGCACGTCGGCATCGCGGCCGACGCCGGCTACCTGTCCGCGCTGGAGAAGGAGTACGACACCGCGGTGCAGCGCGCGGCCGGCGAGGCGTACGACGCGATCGGGCGGGAGGTGAACCTCGGCTCGCCGAAGCAGCTCCAGGAGGTGCTGTTCGACCAGCTCGACATGCCGAAGACCAAGCGCACCAAGACCGGCTACACGACCGACGCGAACGCGCTGGCCGACCTGTTCGCCCGCACCGGCCACCCGTTCCTCGAGCACCTGCTCGCGCACCGCGACGCCATCCGGCTGCGCCAGACCGTCGAGGGCCTGCTCCGCTCGGTGGCGCCCGACGGCCGCATCCACACGACGTTCCAGCAGACGATCGCGGCGACCGGGCGGCTGTCGTCCACCGACCCGAACCTGCAGAACATCCCGATCCGCACCGAGGCCGGCCGGCAGATCCGCCGGGCGTTCGTCGTCGGCCAGGGCTACGAGACCCTGCTGACCGCGGACTACTCGCAGATCGAGATGCGGATCATGGCGCACCTGTCCGGCGACGAGGGCCTCATCGAGGCGTTCACCGCGGGGGAGGACCTGCACTCCTACGTCGGCTCGCGCGTGTTCGGCGTGCCGACGGACGAGGTCACCAGCGCGCAGCGGTCCAAGATCAAGGCGATGTCCTACGGCCTCGCGTACGGGCTGTCCTCGTACGGCCTGTCGCAGCAGCTGAAGATCGACGTGTCCGAGGCCGCGGCGCTCATGCAGGACTACTTCCACCGGTTCGGCGGCGTGCGCGACTACCTCACCGGCGTGGCGGACGAGGCCCGGGCGACCGGGTACACCGCGACCATCCTCGGCCGGCGGCGGTACCTGCCCGACCTCACGAGCGACAACCGGGTCCGCCGCGAGGCCGCGGAGCGGATGGCGCTCAACGCCCCGATCCAGGGCTCGGCCGCCGACATCATCAAGCTGGCGATGCTCGGCGTGCAGCGCGAGCTCGACGCCCAGGGGCTCGGCAGCCGGCTGCTGCTCCAGGTGCACGACGAGCTCGTGCTCGAGGTCGCCCCGGGGGAGCGCGAGGCGGTGGAGACCCTGGTGCGGGCGCAGATGGGCGCGGCCTACGACCTGTCGGTGCCGCTGGACGTGTCGGTCGGCGTCGGCGAGAGCTGGCACGCCGCGGGGCACTGAGGTCCGCGAGGTCGTCGGTTCCGCCCGAGGTCGTCGGTTCCGCACCCCGGCCGGTGGACGGAACCGCCGACCTCGGCGGACGCGGAGCCGCTACGCCGGGCGGTGGGCCACGAAGATCGCCGTCCCCGGCAGGTGCCGCCCGCGCAGGGGGCTCCACCCGCCCCAGGTCCGGTCGTTGTCCTCCGGCCAGGACGGCTCGACGATCCCGTCCAGCACCAGCCCGGCGCCCACCACGTCCGCCACGTGGTCGCCGATCGTCCGGTGGTACTCCGCGTAGAGCACCCGCCCGCGCTCGTCCCGCTCCACGTACGGCCGCCGGTCGAAGTAGGACCGGTCGGCGGTGAGCCCGCGCTCGCCGGGGTCGTCGGGGAACGCCCAGCGCACCGGGTGCGTCACCGAGCACACCCAGCGCCCGCCCGGCCGCAGCACCCGCGCCGCCTCGGCGTGCACCCGCCCGGCGTCCGGCACGAACGGGATCGCGCCGTACGCGGTGAACACCACGTCGAACGACGCGTCCGGGAACGGGAGCGCCCGGGCGTCGGCCTGCACCAGCGGCACCGTCGCCGCGCGCCCGGCCACCGGGCCGGCCTCGCGCGCCGGGTCCCGGGCCAGCCGGCGGTCGAGCTCCCGCGCCGCGGCGAGCATGCCGCCCGACACGTCGGTCGCGACCGCCTGCGCGCCGCGCGCGGCCAGCCACCGCGAGCACTGCGCCGCCCCGGCCCCGACCTCGAGCACCCGCCGTCCCGCGACGTCGCCCAGCAGCCCCGCCTCGGACTCGCGGAGGCCCTCCGGGCACCAGAGGAAGTCGTCGTCGCCGAGGAACGCGCCGTGCTCGTCGAGGTAGTCGCCCGCGTTCGCGTCCCACCAGCGCCGCCCGGCGCCCTCGGTCGCGGCGGCGGGGACGTCGAGGTAGCCGGCCGCGGCGAGCCGGTCGGTGCTGTCGTCGGTGCTGTCGGTCACCCGCACGACGGTAGCCCGGCGAATCGCCCGGGACCTCCGGCTCACAGGTGCGCACGTCGGGCCCGGATAGCCTGGTCGGGCCGCGCGAGGGCGCCGCGGCCCACCCACCTTCCGAAGGAGACTCCAGCGTGCGTGTCGGACTGCTCACCGGCGGGGGCGACGTCCCCGGTCTGAACGCGGCCATCCGCGCCGTCGTCAAGCGCGGGGAGGGGGAGTACGGGCACTCGATCATCGGCTTCCGCAACGGGTGGCGCGGCGTCGTCGACGGCGACATCGTGCCGCTCAGCCGCAACCACATCCGCAACGTGCTGCCCGTCGGCGGCACCCTGCTCGGTACCGCGCGGTTCCACCCGCACGCGGCCGACGGCGGCCTGGACGCGGTGCTCGCCACCCTCGAGGCCGAGCGGATCGAGGCGCTCATCTGCATCGGGGGCGACGGCACGCTGCACGCGGCGTCGAAGGTCGCCGAGGCGGGCGTGAAGATCGTCGCGATCCCCAAGACGATCGACAACGACGTGTGGGGCACCGACCGGTCCATCGGCTTCGACACCGCGGTGGAGATCGCGACCGAGGCGATCGACCGGGTGCACACCACGGCGGAGTCGCACAACCGCGTGATGATCGTCGAGGTCATGGGCCGCAGCGCCGGCTGGATCGCGGTGACCGCGGGCATCGCCGGCGGCGCCGAGGTCGTGCTGGCCCCCGAGGAGCCGTTCGACATCGACAAGGTCATCAAGTTCCTCAAGCACCGGCACCGCGCGCACGCGAACTTCTCGATCGTGGTCGTCGCCGAGGGCGCCGTGCCCGCCGAGGGCACCTCGATGTCCTACGAGGCGCCGGTCGGCCAGTTCGGCGAGATCGTGGCCGGCGCGATCACCGCGCGGGTCAAGGCGGAGATCGAGCAGCGCACCGGGTTCGACACCCGCGTCACCGTGCTCGGCCACGTCCAGCGCGGCGGCAGCCCGGTCCCCGCGGACCGGATCCTCGGGAGCCGGTTCGGCGTGGCGGCGATCGACGCGATCAGCCGCGGCGAGACGGACGTGATGACGGCGCTGCGCGGCGACGAGGTCGTGCTGGTGCCGCTGCAGGAGATCGCCGGCAAGGTGAAGCGGGTCCCGAGCGAGCTCCTGCAGGTGGTCCGGGCCCTGGCCTGAGCCGCCGCCGACCGACCGCGGCCGAGCCGCCCGGGAGCCGTCACCGCGGCCCCGGGCGGCTTTGACCCGCTGTCGTCGGGACCGGTAAGGTGTTCGCCGGTGTGGCGTGCCGTCTGACGCCCCGCCGAACCCGTTCCCACTACTTCATGTCCGCATCGGAGCCCATCCCTACATGAGCATCTCCACCCCCGCCAAGCCCGGCACCCCGCAGGTCGCGGTCAACGACATCGGCTCGGCCGAGGACTTCCTCGCCGCCGTCGACGCCACGATCAAGTACTTCAACGACGGCGACATCGTCGAGGGCACCATCGTCAAGGTCGACCGCGACGAGGTCCTGCTCGACATCGGTTACAAGACCGAGGGCGTCATCCCGTCCCGCGAGCTCTCCATCAAGCACGACGTGGACCCGGGCGAGGTCGTCAAGGTCGGTGACGAGGTCGAGGCCCTCGTCCTCCAGAAGGAGGACAAGGAGGGTCGTCTGATCCTGTCCAAGAAGCGCGCCCAGTACGAGCGCGCCTGGGGCACGATCGAGAAGATCAAGGAGGAGGACGGCGTCGTCACCGGCACCGTCATCGAGGTGGTCAAGGGTGGCCTCATCCTCGACATCGGCCTCCGTGGCTTCCTCCCGGCCTCCCTCGTGGAGATGCGTCGTGTCCGCGACCTCCAGCCGTACGTCGGCAAGGAGATCGAGGCGAAGATCATCGAGCTCGACAAGAACCGCAACAACGTGGTCCTGTCGCGCCGCGCGTGGCTCGAGCAGACGCAGTCCGAGGTCCGCTCCACCTTCCTGCAGACCCTGCAGAAGGGCCAGGTGCGCCCCGGTGTCGTGTCCTCGATCGTCAACTTCGGTGCGTTCGTCGACCTGGGCGGCGTGGACGGGCTCGTGCACGTCTCCGAGCTGTCCTGGAAGCACATCGACCACCCGTCCGAGGTCGTCGAGGTCGGCCAGGAGGTCACCGTCGAGGTCCTCGACGTCGACTTCGACCGCGAGCGTGTCTCCCTGTCGCTGAAGGCGACGCAGGAGGACCCGTGGCAGGCCTTCGCCCGGACGCACGCCATCGGCCAGGTCGTCCCCGGCAAGGTCACCAAGCTCGTCCCGTTCGGTGCGTTCGTGCGCGTCGAGGACGGCATCGAGGGCCTCGTGCACATCTCGGAGCTGGCCGTGCGCCACGTCGAGATCCCGGAGCAGGTCGTCCAGGTCGGCGACGACGTGTTCGTCAAGGTCATCGACATCGACCTGGAGCGCCGCCGCATCTCGCTGTCGCTCAAGCAGGCGAACGAGGGCTTCGACCCGACCTCCGAGGACTTCGACCCCGCGCTGTACGGCATGGCGGCCGAGTACGACGAGGAGGGGAACTACAAGTACCCCGAGGGCTTCGACCCGACCACCAACGAGTGGCTCGAGGGCTACGAGTCCCAGCGCGAGACCTGGGAGGCGCAGTACGCCCAGGCCCACGAGCGCTGGGAGGCGCACCGCAAGCAGGTCCTGGACGCCGTCCAGGCCGACGCGGAGGCCGCGGCGGGTGGCGGCGACGCCGGCTCCTCGTCGTCGTCCTCCTCCTCGAGCTCGTCCTCCTCGTACTCCTCGGCCCCGGCCCAGGAGGCGACCGGCACGCTCGCGTCGGACGAGGCCCTGGCCGCGCTCCGCGAGAAGCTCACCGGCAACTGAGCCGACCGCCGGGCCTCGTGCCCGGCCACCGGTCCGACGGGCCGGCCACCTGCGGGTGGCCGGCCCGTCGGCGTTCCCGCGCCCGGTCGCCGGACCGGGCCGTCGTCTCGCCTGGCGCCGCCCCGCCGTCTCACCTGTGGGTGCCCCGTGAGAGGATCGACGGCGCCGCCACCTCCTCTCGTGAAAGGCCGTGCTGTGCCCGCGCGCTCCACCACGCCCCGTCCGGCGATGCTCACCGGGTCGGTGCTGCGGCGCTCCCTGCTGCTGCTCGGCCGCGGCATCGCCTCCCAGCCGCGGACGTACGTGCTGGCCATCGGCACCTCGGCCGCGTACGGCGCGCTGACCGTGGCGATCAGCCGGGTGCTGGGCTGGGCGACCGACAGCGTGGTGGTCCCGGCGCTCGGCGGGGACCCCGAGGCGCGCGGCCGGATCTGGGTGGCGGGCGGCGTGCTCGCCCTGGTCGCGGTCTCGCTGGCCGCGGCCGTCGCGGGCCGCCGCATCTTCGCCGGCATGGGCGTGGCCGACCAGCAGGCGATGCACCGCCGCGCGGTCACCCGGCAGTACCTGCGGCTCCCGATGACGTGGCACCGCGCGCACCCCACGGGCCAGCTGCTGTCCAACGCCTCCGCCGACGTCGAGGCCGCCACCGGCGTGTTCAACCCGCTGCCGTTCGCGCTGGGCGTCGTCGTGATGATCGGCGTCGCCGCCGTCGCGCTGTTCAGCACCGACGTGTGGCTGGCCGTGGCCGCGATGGCCGTGCTGCCCGCCGCCGTGGTGGCCAACCTGGTGTTCCAGCGCCGGATGTCCCCGGCCGCGACCCGCGCGCAGCAGCTGCGCGCCGAGGTCGCCGACATCGCCCACGAGAGCTTCGAGGCCGCGCTGCTGGTCAAGTCGCTCGGCACCGAGGAGCGCGAGGAGCGCCGGTTCGCCGAGCGCGCCGGGCAGCTCCGGGACGCGAACGTGCGGGTGGGCGTGGTCCGGGCGTACTTCGACCCGGTCATCGACATGCTGCCCAACCTCGGCACGCTGCTCGTGCTGCTGGTCGGCGTCTGGCGGGTGCAGGCCGGCGCGGTCGGCACGGGCGACATCGTCTCGGCCGCCTACCTGCTCACGCTGATGGCCGTGCCGGTGCGCGCGTTCGGCTGGGTGCTCGGCGAGCTGCCGCGCGGCCTGGTCGGGCACGAGCGGGTCGCCCGGGTGGTCGACGCGGAGGGCGAGCTCGTCGCCGGCGCACGGCCGTTGGCTCGCGGCGGGGGCGGGGGTGCCGCGCTGCGGCTGTCCGGCGTCGGCGTGCAGGTCCCCGGGCCCGCGGGCCCGGTGGAGCTGCTCGGCGGGGTCGACCTGGACGTCGCGCCCGGCCGCGTCGTCGCGGTCGTCGGCCCGACCGGTGCCGGCAAGACCACGCTCGTGTCGCTCGTGCCCCGGCTCACGGACCCCAGCACCGGGACCGTCGAGGTCGACGGCACCGACGTGCGGGACCTCGTCCCCGGCGACCTCACCGACCAGGTCGTGCTGGTCGGCCAGCAGACCTTCGTGTTCGAGGACACCGTGCGGGGCAACGTCACGCTGCGCGACCCCGACGACCCCGGCGCGCCCTCGGACGACGAGGTGTGGGCCGCGCTGCGGCTCGCCCGGGTCGACGGCGTGGTGCGCGACCTGCCCGGCGGCCTCGACGCGCGGCTGGGCGAGCGCGGCTCCAACCTGTCCGGCGGGCAGCGCCAGCGGCTCGCGATCGCGCGCGCCCTGGTGCGCCGGCCCCGGCTGCTGGTGCTGGACGACGCGACCTCCGCGGTCGACCCGCGGGTGGAGCAGGACATCCTGACCGGCCTGCGGGCGCACGCCGGCGGCGACGCGAGCGGGCCCACCGTCCTGCTGGTGGCGTACCGGATGTCGTCGGTGCTGCTGGCGGACGAGGTGGTGCACCTGGCCGGTGGCCGGGTCGTCGACCACGGCACGCACGCCGAGCTGCTCGCCCGGGACCCCGGGTACGCCGAGCTGGCGACGGCCTACGAGCAGGAGTCCGAGCGCCGCGCGGCGCGCCGGGCCGAGGCGCTGGACGCCGAGGCGGCCGCCGCCGAGGAGCGCGCGGACCTCGAGCACGAGGACGAGGACGAGCTGGACGCGGAGGGGGCCCGATGAGCGCCGAGCAGCAGGCCGAGGCCCAGGCCGGCCTCGGCGGCACGCACCGCGGGGTCATGGGCACGCTGCGCCGCGGCATCGAGGTGTCCCCGCAGCTGGTGCAGGGCATCGGGGTGACGTTCCTGCTCGCGACGCTCGCCGCCGCGGGCAAGGTCGTCGTGCCGATCGCGGTGCAGCAGGTGATGGACACCGGCATCCTCGCGGACGGCGGCCCCGACGTGCGCCGGGTCGTGACCCTGGTGCTGGCCGCGACCCTCGCGCTCGTCGCGGGCGGGCTGTGCTCCGCGCTGGTCAACGTCCGGCTGTTCCGCGCCAGCGAGGCGGGCCTGGCCCAGCTGCGGGTGCGCGCGTTCCGGCACGTGCACGACCTGTCGGTGCTGACCCAGAACACCGAGCGGCGCGGCTCCCTGGTGTCCCGGGTGACCTCCGACGTCGACACCATCTCGATGTTCGTGCAGTGGGGCGGCATCATGCTGCTCGTCTCGACGCTGCAGGTGCTCGTCGCGACCGTGCTGATGGCGGTCTACTCCTGGCAGCTGACCATCCTGGTCTGGCTGTGCTTCGGGCCGCTGGTGCTCGCGCTGCGCCCGCTCCAGCGGCGGGTCAACGTGGCCTACACGACCGTCCGCGAGCGGGTCGGCGCCATGCTGGGCGCGGTGTCCGAGGCCGTCGTCGGCGCCGAGACCATCCGCGCGTACGGCGTGCAGCGCCGCGTGCAGAAGAACGTGGACGAGCGGATCGGCGCGACGCGGAACGCGATGGTCCGCGCGCAGAACACGGTGTCGCTGGTGTTCTCCTCCGGCGTGCTGGTCGCGAACCTCGTGCTGGCGGTCGTGGTCGTCGCCGGCACCGCGCTCGGCGTCGCCGGCGACCTCAGCGTGGGCAAGCTGCTCGCGTTCCTCTTCCTCGTGCAGCTGTTCACCGGGCCGGTGCAGCAGGCCACCGAGGTGCTCAACGAGCTGCAGAACGCTGTCGCCGGCTGGCGGCGGGTGCTCGGCATCATCGACACGCCCGTGCAGGTCGCCGACCCGGGCGCCCGCGGCGTGCCGTCCCCGCGCGGCCCGGCGGCGGTCGAGCTGCAGGGCGTCGGCTTCGCGTACCCGGACGGCCCGCCGGTGCTGCACGAGGTCGACCTGCACCTGCCCGCGGGCCGCTCCGTCGCGGTCGTGGGCGCCACCGGCTCGGGCAAGACGACGATCGCGAAGCTCGTCACGCGCCTGATGGACCCGACGCGGGGCGCCGTGCTGCTCGACGGCACCGACCTGCGCCGCGTCCGCACCGAGGACCTGCGCCGCCGGGTGGTCATGGTGCCGCAGGAGGGCTTCCTGTTCGACGCCACGCTCGCGGAGAACCTGGTCTACGGCCTGCGCGACGGCGACGACCACGCCGCGCCGACGCCCGCAGAGGCGGAGCCCCGGCTGCGCGCCGCGCTCGCCGAGCTCGGGCTCACCGACTGGGTCGCCGAGCTGCCGTCCGGCCTGCACACGCCGGTCGGTCAGCGCGGCGAGGCGCTGTCGGCGGGGGAGCGGCAGCTCGTCGCGCTCACCCGCGCCTACCTCGCCGACGCCGACCTGCTGGTGCTGGACGAGGCGACCTCCGCGGTCGACCCGGCCACCGAGGTGCGGATCGCGCGGGCGCTCGACTCGCTCACCACCGGCCGCGGCACCGTGACGATCGCGCACCGGCTGTCGACGGCCGAGGCGGCGGACCTGGTCGTGGTGGTCGACGCCGGGCACGTGGTCGAGTTCGGCCCGCACGAGGACCTGGTGGCGGACGACGGCGTGTACGCGGCGATGCACCGCGCCTGGGTGGCCCAGACCCGCTGACCGCGCGCCGCGCCGGCTCCGGGCGCGGGCCCGCACGTGACGGCCGGCGGGCTCGCGCGGGTCGTGCGGGATCGCGGGTCGGGACGCGCGGCGTGGGAGGATCGGGGGCGTGAGCGAGACGCAGACCCCCGCCCCCGTGGGCACTCCCAGCCCTCTCGACCCGGAGCTCGCCGCGCGCCTGCGCCGCGACGCGTCCGGCCTGGTCGCAGCGGTCGTGCAGCAGCACGACACGGGCGAGGTGCTCATGCTCGGCTGGATGGACGACGAGGCGCTGCACCGCACGCTCACCGGCGGTCGCGTCGTGTTCTGGAGCCGGTCGCGGCAGGAGTACTGGCGCAAGGGCGACACGTCCGGGCACGCGCAGTACGTGAAGTCCGTCGCGCTCGACTGCGACGGCGACGCGCTGCTCGTCCGCGTCGACCAGGTCGGCGCGGCCTGCCACACCGGGACGCGCACCTGCTTCGAGGCGGGCGGCTCGCTGGGCGCCGTCGTCGGCGAGCGCCCGGCCGCGACGGAGCAGCACGGATGACCGCCGCGACGCCGGGCGCGCCCGCCGCCCCCGCGACGACCCCGGTCGACGTGCCCTGGGGTGCCACCTGGCCCGCGCTCGGCGAGTTCCGCGAGCTCGCGGCCACGCGCCGGGTGATCCCGGTCGTGCGCCGGCTGCTCGCCGACGACACCACGCCCGTCGGCCTGTACCGCACGCTCGCGGCCGGCCGCCCGGGCACCTTCGTCCTCGAGTCGGCCGAGCAGGACGGGTCCTGGTCCCGGTGGTCGTTCGTCGGCGTGCGGTCCCGGGCGACGCTGACGGTGCGCGACGGCCGCGCGGTGTGGACGGGCGACGTCCCCGCCGGGGTCCCGACGGAGGGCGACCCGCTGTCGGTGCTCGGCGAGACGCTCGAGGTGCTGCGCACGCCCGCGGTCCCCGGGCTGCCGCCGCTCACCGGCGGCCTGGTCGGCGCGCTCGGCTGGGACGTCGTGCGGCACTGGGAGCCGACCCTGCCCGCCGCGGCCCCCGACGAGCTCGGCGTGCCCGAGATGACGCTGCTGCTGGCGAGCGACCTCGCGGTCACCGACCACCGGGACGGCTCCGTGTGGCTGGTGGCGAACGCGATCAACTTCGACGGCACCGACGCGCGCGTGGACGAGGCGCACGCCGACGCCGTCGCGCGGCTCGACGCGATGCAGGAGGCGCTGCTCCGCCCGGCCGCGCCCGCCGCCGCGCACCTGGTGGACGCGCCCGCGCCGGAGCTGGAGTTTCGGTCGACCGCGGCGGAGTACGAGGCCGCGGTCGCGCGCGGCCAGGAGGCCATCGTCGACGGCGAGGTGTTCCAGGTGGTGCTGTCGCAGCGCCTCGACCTGGACTGCCCGGCCGCACCGCTCGACGTCTACCGCGTGCTCCGGACGATCAACCCGAGCCCGTACATGTACTACCTGCAGCTGCAGGACGCCGACGGGCGGGACTTCGCCGTGGTCGGGTCGAGCCCGGAGACGCTGGTCAAGGTCACGGAGGGGCACGTCACGACGTTCCCGATCGCGGGCTCCCGGCCGCGCGGCGCGACCCCGGAGGAGGACCGCGCGCTGCACGACGAGCTGCTCGCGGACCCCAAGGAGCGGGCCGAGCACCTCATGCTGGTCGACCTGAGCCGCAACGACCTGGTCAAGGTCTGCGAGCCCGCGACCGTCGAGGTCGTCGAGTTCATGGCCGTGCGGCGGTTCAGCCACATCATGCACATCTGCTCGACCGTCGTCGGCCGGCTGCGCGCCGGGGCGACCGCGCTCGGGGCGTTCACCGCGACGTTCCCGGCCGGCACGCTCTCCGGTGCCCCGAAGCCGCGCGCCATCGCCCTGATCGACGAGATCGAGCCCGCGCGCCGCGGCATCTACGGCGGCACGGTCGGCTACTTCGACCTCGCGGGGGACATGGACATGGCCATCGCCATCCGCACCGCGCTGATCCGGGACGGCCGGGCGAGCGTGCAGGCGGGTGCCGGGATCGTCGCCGACTCCGTGCCGGCGACCGAGTACCAGGAGTCCCGGGACAAGGCCGCGGCCGCGGTGCGCGCGGTGCAGGTCGCGTCCCGGCTCCGGGCGGTCGGGGCGCCGTGACCGGGGGATCGGGGCCGGTCGGCGGGGCGGCGACCGGCGGCGCGGCGACCGGCGGCGCGGGACCCGCGGAGCCGCGGGCGCGCGGCCGACGGGGTCGCTGGGTGCTCGTCCTGCTCCTGCTCTCCGGGTTGGTGGCGCTGACCGCGCTGCCGGTGTGGATCACCGCGTCCGGCGCCAACGCGCTCGGCGACGCGGTGGCGATCACCGTCCGCGGCACGGTCGCCGCGCCGGGCCTGGTCGCCGCCGCGCTGGTGCTGCTCGCCGCCGCGGGCGCGCTCGGGCTCGTCGGCCGGGTCGGGCGCTGGGTCGTGGTGGTCGTGGTGGCCGCCGCCGGCGCGCTGGTGGTGGCGTCGGCGCTCGGTGCCCGCCCGGGGGCCACTGCCACGGCCGAGCGCGCCGCGGCGGACGCCACGGGCGTGTCGAACCTCACCGGAGCGGTCGAGGTGGCCGTCTGGCCGTGGCTCGCCGCCGCGCTGGGCGTGGTCGTCGTGGCCGCGGCCGTCGGGCTCGCCCGGGCGTCCGCGCGCTGGGTCGCGCCGACCGACCGCTACGAGCGTGCCGGCACCGGGACGGCCGGGACCACCGCGTCCGCGGCGTCGGCGGGGGCCGCGGGCGGCGCGGCGTCAGGCCCGGGGGCCGCCCCCGCGGACGGCGGCGCCGAGCCCGACGAGCGCAGCACCTGGGACGCGCTGACCCGCGGCGACGACCCGACCTGAACCCCGCGCGCCCGCCCCGGTGGCCGCGCGCCCGACCTGAGCAGGCCACCGCGGTCCGCTAGGGTTTGCGACACACAGTCATGAAAGGTGTTCCACGATGGTCGAGCAGTCGCTCAGTTCTTCCGGCGTCGTGACCGGGCGTGCCCAGCAGGTCCCGGGGACGGAGACGCTGCGGCTGCCGCCGAAGGCGCCGCCGACCAACCACGGGCACACCAGCGCCGCCTGGACGACCACCGTCGTCGTCCTCGTCGGCTCGACGGCCGGCGCGCTCGGCCTCATCTTCGCGCTCATGTGGCTGTTCTGGGCCGGCCTGGCGGTCGCCCTGCTCGGCGTCGTCGTCGGCAAGGTCATGCAGGTGCTCGGCTACGGCCAGGGCGGCAAGCACACCATCGAGAAGGCACGCCGCACCGGCGGACACTGAGGTCCGTCCCGGCCGCGGGCCGGGACGCGGTGGACGCCGCGCGTCCGCTCCGGTACACCTGTGGGCATGTCGGACGGCCGCCCACCAGGGCGGACGCCGCGCCAGAACCCCCGATGGAGGAGCCGATCATGTCGACCCCGAACCAGCCCCAGGACCCGTACTCCGCCCCCGACGGGCAGGGCTCCGGCGACCAGTCGGGCGCCACGCCGCAGTACCCGGGCAGCACCCCGGGTGCGGGTGACCCCTACGGGCAGTCCGGTCAGGGCGGTCAGGCCGGCGGCGTGCCGCAGTACGGCTCGTACGCGGGCGGCGACCAGGGTCAGGGCGGCTACCCGCAGTCCGGCGGCTACGGCCAGGGCGGCTACGGCCAGCCCGCGTACCCGGGCGGCGCCCAGGGCTACGGCGCGGGTTTCTACCCGAAGAACAACCTCGCCGTGTGGTCGCTGGTGCTCGGCCTCGTCGGGTTCTTCGTCTGCTCGATCCTCACGAGCATCCCCGGCATCATCGTCGGCTCGAAGGCGAAGCAGGCCGTGGCCCGCGGCGAGGCCAACAACGGCTCCCTCGCGAACGCCGGCTACATCGTGTCCTGGGTGGTGACGGGCCTGCAGGTGATCGCGATCATCTTCCTGATCATCGCGGTCGCGACCGGCGGGTTCGCGGCGTACCTCGACACCATCAACAACTCGACGTACTGACGCGTCCCGTGGCCACGGCCGCCCCTCCCGAGACCCTCGCGCCCCGCGCGCGGCTGCGTGCCGCCCGGACGCCGCTGCTGGTCGCGGGCGGGGTGGCCGTCGTCGCGCTCGGGCTCGTGCTGGTCGACCCGCACGAGCCCGGCTCGTGGGGCGCGTGCCCGCTCTACGCGCTCACCGGCCTGTACTGCGCCGGCTGCGGCGGCCTCCGGGCGACGCACGACCTGCTCGTCGGCGACCTCGCCGGCGCGTGGGCGATGAACCCGCTGTGGGTGCTGCTCGTGCCGGTGCTCGTCGGGCTGTGGGCGCGCTGGACCGCGCGGGCGCTGCGGACCGGACGCCGTGCAGCGGCGCCGTCGGCCTGGGTGGCGCTGGGTGCCGCGGCGGTGGTCGTGGTCTACAGCCTCGCCCGCAACGTCCCGGCCTGGGCGGGCGTCCTCGCGCCGTGACGCGGGGGATGCCCCGCGGGCGGGTGAACCGGCGGGTCGGCTGCCGGCGCGGTCCCGGGTCGTCCCTAGGATGCCGACCGGCGCGCCGTGCGCCGACCCGCGAACCAGGAGGCCGCCCGTGACCACGCCCGACCAGCCCACGGACCCGAACCGCGAGCAGCCGGGCGCGGGCGGCTCGGGCGACGGCGACCGGCCCGCCTGGGACCAGCCGGGCGGCGGCTCGGGCTCGGCCGGGTACGGCGGGGTCGACCCGTACCCCGCGCAGCAGCCCTACGGTCAGCAGCAGTCCTACGGCGCGGCGGACCCGTACGCGGCGCAGCAGCCGCACGGCCAGCAGCAGCCCTACGGCGCTCCCGACCCGTACGCGGCGCAGCAGCCCTACGGCGCACCCGACCCGTACGCGGCGCAGGACCCGTACGGGCAGCAGCAAACCTACGGCCAGCAGCAGCCGTACGGTGCGCCGGACACGTACGCCGCGCAACAGCCGTACGGCCAGCAGCAGCCGTACGGCGCACCCGATCCGTACGCCGCCCAGCAGCCCTACGGCCAGGCGCCCGGCTACGGCGAGCAGCCCGGCTACGGCCAGCAGCTCTACGGCCAGGACCCCTACGCCGCCCAGCCCCCGGCCGGCCCGGGCTACCCCGGCGGCTACCCCGCGGCGCCGTACGGCGGGTACCCCGGTGGCTCGTACGTGCCGGTGTACGGCTACCCCAAGAACAGCCTCGGCGTCTGGTCGCTCGCGCTCGGCATCGCGAGCTTCGTCTGCTTCGGGCCGCTCGCGGGCATCCCGGCGATCATCACCGGCGTGCTCGGCCGCAGGGCGGCGCAGCGCGGCGAGGCGAACAACGCCGGCCTGTCGCTCGCGGGCATCATCCTGGGCTCGATCATCTCCGCGGGCTGGATCGTCTTCTTCCTGATCGGTCTGGCGAGCTCGTTCAGCAGCCCGTCGACCACGTACTACGGCTACTGACCTCTCGCCGAGTTCGGTGCTCCTCGCCGGGTTCGGTGCGTGCAGCCACCGAACCCGGCCGCAGCCACCGAACCCGACGTCGGGTGCCGCGCCCGGCGCGCCCGCGCGGGGCCCCCACCCGCCCCCGTGTCCCACCCGCTGGCCTGTGGTCGGGAGTGGTGCGCCGCGCCCGTACGATGGCCGAGGTGGTCGGACGAGACCCGCGTCACGGTGGTCAGCCGCGACCGGTCCCGCCGAGGAGCCCCGCCGGCTCCCGTGCCCTGGGGCGCGCCGCCGCCGATCTCGGGGGAGAAGAGACGCCGATGGGCACCGTGCTGGACGACATCGTGGCTGGCGTGCGCGAGGACCTCGCGGTGCGCGAGGCGGCCACGCCCCTCGCCGAGCTCAAGGAGCGCGCGGCGCGCGTCCCCGGTGCCATCGACTGCGTGTCGCGGCTGCGCGTCGAGGACGCGGTGACCGTGATCGCCGAGGTCAAGCGGTCGAGCCCCTCCAAGGGCGCGCTCGCGACCATCACCGACCCGGCCGCGCTCGCCGCGGAGTACGAGAAGGGCGGCGCGACCGTCATCTCGGTGCTCACCGAGCAGCGGAAGTTCAACGGCAGCCTCGCGGACCTCGACAGCGTCCGCGCCGCCGTGGACATCCCGGTCCTGCGCAAGGACTTCGTCGTCACGCCGTACCAGGTGTGGGAGGCGCGGGCGCACGGGGCGGACCTGGTGCTGCTCATCGTCGCCGCCCTGGAGCAGACGGTGCTGACGTCGCTCGTCGAGCGGGTGCACTCCCTGGGCATGACGGCCCTCGTCGAGGTGCACGACGCCGAGGAGGTCGTGCGGGCGGTCGACGCCGGCGCGCGGGTGATCGGCGTCAACGCGCGCAACCTCAAGACGCTCGAGGTCGACCGCGGCACGTTCGCGCGGGTGGCCCCGGCGATCCCGGCGGACGTCGTCAAGGTCGCCGAGTCGGGCGTGCGCGGGCCGCACGACGTCATGGACTACGCCCGGGCCGGCGCGGACGCCGTGCTCGTCGGCGAGGCGCTGGTGACGGACGACGCGCCGCGCCAGTCGGTCGCGGACCTGGTGGCGGCGGGCGCGCACCCGTCGCTGCGCGCGGTCCGGCAGTAGCCACCGGTCCGGCCCGGCGGCCGGACCGACCCGAGGGCGGCCGCTCAGCAGCGCGGCGCCGCAGCACCAACCACGAGGAGCACCACGGTGACGACGGGACGCACGGGTCCGCAGGTGACGAGCAGCCCGGGCGGGCCGCTGGCCACGCACGCCGGGCCGTACTTCGGCGACTTCGGCGGCCGGTTCGTCCCGGAGGCGCTGATCGCCGCCCTCGACGAGCTCGACACCGAGTTCCACAAGGCCTCGGCCGACCCCGCGTTCGCGGCGGAGCTGGCGCGGCTGCACCGCACCTACACCGGCCGCCCGAGCCCGCTCACCGAGGTCAAGCGGTTCGCGGAGCACGTCGCGCCCGGTGTCCGGGTGTTCCTCAAGCGCGAGGACCTCAACCACACGGGCTCGCACAAGATCAACAACGTGCTGGGGCAGGCCCTGCTGGTGAAGCGGATGGGCAAGACCCGCGTCATCGCCGAGACCGGCGCCGGCCAGCACGGCGTGGCCACCGCGACCGCGGCGGCGCTGCTGGACCTCGAGTGCGTCGTCTACATGGGCGAGGAGGACACGCAGCGCCAGGCGCTCAACGTCGCCCGGATGCGGCTGCTCGGCGCGACGGTCGTCCCGGTGACGATCGGCTCCCGCACGCTGAAGGACGCGATCAACGAGGCGCTGCGCGACTGGGTCGCGAACGTCGACACCACGCACTACCTGCTCGGCACGGTGACGGGCCCGCACCCGTTCCCCGAGATGGTGCGCGACTTCCACAAGATCATCGGCGAGGAGGCGAAGGCCCAGCTCGCGGAGGAGATCGGCCGGCTGCCCGACGCCGTCGCGGCGTGCGTGGGCGGCGGCTCGAACGCGATGGGCATCTTCAACGCGTTCCTCGACGACCCGTCGGTGCGGCTGTTCGGCTTCGAGGCCGGCGGTGAGGGCATCGCGTCCGGCCGGCACGCGTCGCGGTTCAGCGGCGGCTCGCCGGGCGTGCTGCAGGGCACCAAGTCGTACCTGCTGCAGGACGACGACGGCCAGACGCTGCCCAGCCACTCGGTGTCCGCGGGCCTCGACTACCCGAGCGTCGGCCCCGAGCACGCCTGGCTGCACGACATCGGCCGCGCCGAGTACCGCCCGGTCACCGATGCCGAGGCCATGGAGGCGTTCCGCGTCCTGTGCCAGACCGAGGGCATCATCCCGGCCATCGAGTCGGCGCACGCCCTGGCCGGCGCGATCCAGCTCGGCCGCGAGGTCGCGACCTGGGAGACCCCGGACGGCCGCGAGCCGGTGATCCTGGTGAACCTCTCCGGGCGCGGGGACAAGGACGTGGCGACCGCGGCGGCGTGGTTCGACCTGATCGAGGACAAGCCGGTCGTGCAGGCCGACGAGGGGGAGCAGCTGTGAGCGACGTCCAGGCGACCACGTCCCGCACCGGCGCCACCCTCGACCGCCTCAAGGCGGAGGGCCGTGGCGCCCTGGTGGGCTACCTGCCGCTCGGCTTCCCCGACGTCGAGGGGTCCGTGCGCGCGGCCGTCGCGATGGTCGAGGCCGGCGTCGACGTGATCGAGCTCGGCCTGCCGTACTCCGACCCCGTCATGGACGGCCCGGTCATCCAGCACGCGGTCGACGTCGCGCTGTCCGGCGGCACCCGGGTGCGGGACGCGTTCGGCGCGGTCGAGCGGATCGCCGCCACCGGCGCGCCGGTGCTGGTCATGACGTACTGGAACCCGGTGCTGCGGTACGGCGTCGACGCGTTCGCGCGGGACCTCGCCGCCGCGGGCGGCGCGGGCCTCATCACGCCGGACCTCATCCCCGACGAGGGGCAGGACTGGCTCGACGCGTCCGAGGCCCACGACCTGGACCGGGTGTTCCTGGTCGCGCCGTCGTCCACCCCGGAGCGCCTGGCGATGACCGCCGCGGCGTCCCGCGGGTTCGTGTACGCGGCGTCGACGATGGGCGTCACGGGGGAGCGGACCACGGTCGGCGCGCGCGCCGAGCAGCTGGTCGCCGACACCCGCGCGGCCGGCGCGGAGCACGTGTGCGTCGGGCTGGGCGTGTCGAAGCCCGAGCAGGCGCGCGACATCGGCCGGTACGCGGACGGCGTCATCGTGGGCTCGGCGTTCGTGCGCGCGCTCGCCGGCGCGGAGACGCGCGAGGCGGGGCTCGAGGCGGTCGCGGCCGTCGCCGCCGGGCTGGCCGAGGGCGTCCGCACCGCCCGCTGAGCCCCGTCCGGGCCCGGGACCCCCGTCCCGGGCCCGCGCCCTGGTCGCATACAGTGCCGGTGTGATGATCCCCGCCGCGATCCCGAGCCCGCCGCAGGCCGTCTGGTACCTCGGCCCCGTGCCGCTGCGCGCCTACGCCCTCGCGATCCTCGCGGGGATCGTGGTCGCGGTGATCATGACCCAGCGCCGCTGGAAGGAGCGCGGGGGCGACCCCGAGCAGGTCCTCGACATCGTGTTCTGGGCCGTGCCGTTCGGCATCGTCGGCGGCCGGCTCTACCACGTGATCACCAGCCCGGACGCGTACTTCGGCGCGGGCGGCGACCCCGTGCGCGCGCTGTACGTCTGGGAGGGCGGCCTGGGCATCTGGGGCGCCGTGGCGCTCGGGGCGGTGGGGGCGTACATCGGCTGCCGCCGGGCCGGGGTGTCGTTCCCGGTGTTCGCGGACGCCCTGGCGCCCGGGCTGCTCGTGGCCCAGGCGATCGGCCGGCTCGGCAACTGGTTCAACCAGGAGCTGTTCGGCGGTCCGACGACCCTGCCCTGGGGCCTGCGGATCGACGACGCGCACCTCCCGGCCGGCTACGAGTCGGGCACGCTGTTCCACCCGACGTTCCTGTACGAGCTGGTGTGGAACCTCGCCGGTGCCGCGCTGATCGTCTACCTCGACCGCCGGCTGCGGCTCGGCCACGGCCGCGCGTTCTGGCTGTACGTGATCGTCTACACGACGGGCCGGCTGTGGATCGAGCTGGTCCGGATCGACCCCGCGGAGATGATCGGCCCGTTCCGGCTCAACGTCTGGACGTCGATCATCGTGCTCCTCGGGGCGCTGGTAGCGTTCGTGGTCGTCGGACGTCGTCATCCTGGACGCGAGACCACACCTCTCCTGCGCGAGACCGAGGCGCAGGACGACGAGGTGGCGGAGCACGGCACGGCCCGCTGACCGCGGCGAACGCCCGTGTGACCCACCTCACTTTCTCGCGATGTGAGCGCCTGTGTTTCCGGCAGGTATCGTCGCCACACTTGTAGCCCGGGCCGATGACGTCCCAGCCTCCCCCCATTGCTCTACCTGGGCCCGCTCCCCGGGTCCGTGAGGACGGTGCTGATGCCCGCGTCGCCTGTGCGTCCCGGTGCTTCTCCCGTGCAGCAGCAGGGTCTGTACGACCCGGCTGCCGAGCACGACGCCTGCGGTTTCGCGTTCGTCGCGACGCTGCGGGGTACCCCCGGCCGCGACATCGTCGACGCCGGTCTGACCGCCCTGCTCAACCTCGACCACCGCGGCGCGGTCGGTGCGGAGGAGAACAGCGGCGACGGGGCCGGCATCCTGACGCAGATCCCGGACGCGTTCCTGCGGGACGTCGTCGACGCCGAGCTGCCCCCGGCCGGCCGGTACGCGATCGGCATGGCGTTCCTGCCGCAGGACGACGAGGAGCGCGCCGTCGCGGTGCGCGCCGTCGAGGCGATCGCGGCCGAGGAGAAGCTCGACGTGCTGGCGTGGCGCGACGTGCAGGTGACGGCCGACCTGGTCGGCCCGACCGCGCGCTCGTCCATGCCGGTGTTCCGCCAGCTCGTGGTGGCGGACCCGTCGCGCGAGCTCGCCGGCATCGAGTTGGACCGCCTGGCCTTCCGGCTGCGCAAGCGCGCCGAGCGCGAGCTGGGTGTCTACTTCGCCTCGCTGTCGGCCCGCACGCTGTCCTACAAGGGCATGCTCACCACGGGTCAGCTGGAGCCGTTCTTCGCGGACCTGTCGGACCCGCGGTACGCCTCCGAGATCGCGCTGGTGCACTCGCGGTTCTCCACCAACACGTTCCCGTCGTGGCCGCTCGCGCAGCCGTTCCGGATGATCGCCCACAACGGCGAGATCAACACGGTGCGCGGCAACCGGAACTGGGTGGCGGCGCGCGAGGGCACGCTGCAGTCGGACCTGCTGGGCGACCTGGCCCCGCTGCTGCCGGTGTGCACGCCGGGCGGCTCGGACTCGGGCTCGTTCGACGAGGTCCTCGAGCTGCTGCACCTGGCGGGGCGCTCCCTGCCGCACGCGATCATGATGATGATCCCGGAGGCCTGGGAGAACCACGCGCAGATGGACCCGGCGCGGCGGGCGTTCTACGAGTACCACGCGTCGCTGATGGAGCCGTGGGACGGCCCGGCGGCGATGACGTTCACCGACGGCACGCTCATCGGCTCGGTGCAGGACCGCAACGGCCTGCGCCCCGGCCGGTTCTGGGTCACGGAGGACGGCCTCGTCGTCATGGGCTCCGAGGCGGGCGTGCTCGACCTCGACCCGGCGACGATCGTCCGCAAGGGCCGCCTCGAGCCCGGCAAGATGTTCCTGGTCGACACGAACCAGGGCCGGATCGTCGAGGACGACGAGATCAAGGCGCAGCTCGCCGCGCAGCGGCCGTACGCCGAGTGGGTCCGGGAGAACTCGGTCTACCTGGAGCAGCTGCCCGAGCGCGAGCACATCGCGCACTCCTCGGCCTCGGTGCGCCGCCGGCAGCGGACCTTCGGGTACACCGAGGAGGAGCTGAAGATCCTCCTGACGCCCATGGGCGCCTCCGGCGCGGAGCCGCTGGGCGCGATGGGCTCGGACACCCCCGTCGCCGTGCTGTCCCAGCGGCCGCGACTGCTGTTCGACTACTTCACGCAGATGTTCGCGCAGGTGACCAATCCGCCGCTGGACGCGATCCGCGAGGAGCTGGTCACGTCCATCGGCGGCGCGATCGGCCCCGAGCCGAACCTGCTGGACGACACCCCGCTGCACGCGCGCAAGCTCGTGCTGCCGTTCCCGGTGCTCGACAACGACGGCCTGGCGAAGATCGTCAAGATCGACAAGGACCCCGCGATGGCGGGCGTGTTCCGGTCGACGATCGTCCGCGGCCTGTACCGCGCGGCGGGCGGCGGCGAGGCCCTCGAGCAGCGGCTCGAGGAGATCTTCGCCGAGTGCGACCAGGCGATCGCCGACGGCGTGAGCTTCCTCGTGCTGTCCGACCGCGACTCCGACGCGGACCGCGCGCCGATCCCGTCGCTGCTGCTGCTCTCGGCCGTGCACCACCACCTGCTGCGCCGGCACACCCGGACGCAGGTGTCTCTGGTCGTCGAGGCCGGCGACGTGCGCGAGGTGCACCACGTCGCGCTGCTCATCGGCTACGGCGCGGCAGCCGTCAACCCGTACCTCGCGATGGAGACCGTCGAGGACCTGGCCGCCAACGGCTACCTCGCGGGCGTCGCGCCGGAGCAGGCCGTCAAGAACCTCATCAAGGCGCTCGGCAAGGGCGTCCTGAAGGTCATGTCCAAGATGGGCATCTCGACCATCGCGTCGTACCGCGGCGCCCAGGTGTTCGAGGCGATCGGCCTGTCCCAGCCGCTCGTGGACCGGTACTTCACCGGCACCACCAGCCGGCTCGGCGGCATCGGCCTGGACGTCATCGCGGCCGAGGTCGCGGCGCGGCACAACGACGCGTACCCGGCCAACGGCAACCGCCTGGCGCACCGCCGCCTCGCGACCGGCGGCGAGTACCAGTGGCGCCGGGACGGCGAGGAGCACCTGTTCGACCCGGAGACCGTGTTCCGGCTGCAGCACTCCACCCGCACGCGGCAGATGGACGTGTTCCGCGACTACACGCACCGGGTGAACGAGCAGTCGTCCCGCCTGATGACGCTGCGCGGGCTGCTGGAGCTGAGGACCGGCGAGCGGACCCCCGTGCCGGTCGACGAGGTCGAGCCGGTCAGCGAGATCGTCAAGCGGTTCAGCACCGGCGCGATGTCCTACGGGTCGATCTCGGCCGAGGCGCACGAGACGCTCGCGATCGCCATGAACCGGCTCGGCGCCAAGTCGAACACCGGCGAGGGCGGCGAGGACCCGGACCGCCTGCACGATCCCGAGCGGCGCTCGGCGATCAAGCAGATCGCGTCCGGCCGGTTCGGCGTGACGTCGGAGTACCTGACGTTCGCGGACGACATCCAGATCAAGCTGGCTCAGGGCGCCAAGCCGGGCGAGGGCGGCCAGCTGCCCGGCCCGAAGGTGTACCCGTGGGTCGCGAAGACCCGGCACTCGACGCCGGGCGTCGGCCTGATCTCGCCGCCGCCGCACCACGACATCTACTCGATCGAGGACCTGGCGCAGCTGATCCACGACGCCAAGAACGCGAACCCGCGGGCGCGGATCCACACCAAGCTCGTCAGCGAGTTCGGCGTGGGCACCGTGGCGGCGGGCGTGGCCAAGGCGCACTCCGACGTCGTGCTCATCTCGGGCCACGACGGCGGCACCGGCGCCTCGCCGCTGACCAGCCTCAAGCACGCGGGCACCCCGTGGGAGATCGGCCTGGCCGAGACCCAGCAGACCCTCGTGCTCAACGACCTGCGCGACCGCGTCGTGGTCCAGGTCGACGGCCAGCTCAAGACCGGCCGCGACGTCATCATCGGCGCGCTGCTCGGCGCCGAGGAGTTCGGCTTCGCGACGGCGCCGCTGGTCGTGTCGGGCTGCATCATGATGCGCGTCTGCCACCTCGACACCTGCCCCGTGGGCGTCGCGACGCAGAACCCCGACCTGCGGTCCCGGTTCACCGGGAAGCCGGAGTTCGTGGTGACGTTCTTCGAGTTCATCGCGCAGGAGGTCCGCGAGCTGCTCGCGGAGCTCGGGTTCCGCAGCATCGAGGAGGCCGTCGGCCACGTCGAGCTGCTCGACTCCCGCAAGGCCGTCGAGCACTGGAAGGCGCAGGGCCTCGACCTGACGCCGGTGCTCGCCGTCCCCGAGCCGCTGCCCGGCTCCGCCCTGCACCACGTGCAGGACCAGGACCACGGCCTCGACCGCGCGCTGGACAACCAGTTCATCGCGATGGCGTCGGACGCCCTGGAGGACGCGCGCCCGGTCCGCATCGAGCTGCCGGTGCGCAACGTCAACCGCACCGTCGGCACGATGCTCGGCCACGAGGTCACCCGCCGGTACGGCGGCGCGGGCCTGCCGGACGGCACGATCGAGGTCGCGCTCACCGGGTCGGCCGGGCAGTCGTTCGGCGCGTTCGTACCGCGCGGCATCACGCTGCGTCTCGAGGGCGACGCGAACGACTACGTCGGCAAGGGCCTGTCCGGCGGCCGGATCGTCGTGCGGCCCGACCGCAACGCGGTGCTGAGCGGCGAGCACAACGTCATCGCCGGCAACGTCATCGGCTACGGCGCCACGTCGGGCGAGATGTTCCTGCGCGGCGTCGTGGGCGAGCGGTTCGGCGTCCGGAACTCCGGCGCGACGCTGGTCGTCGAGGGCGTGGGCGACCACGGCTGCGAGTACATGACCGGCGGCACCGTCCTGGTGCTCGGCCGGACCGGCCGCAACTTCGCGGCGGGCATGTCGGGCGGCACGGCCTACGTGCTCGACCTCAAGCCCGAGCGCGTCAACGTCCAGGCCGTCGCGGCGGGCGAGCTGGGGCTCGACCCGCTCGACGACGAGGACGCGGCGCTGGTGACCGACCTGCTGCGGCGGCAGGCGGAGGAGACCGGGTCGCGCGTCGCGGCCGAGCTCCTCGCCGACCCCGCGGCGACCCGCGCCCGGTTCACCCGGGTGCGGCCGACCGAGTACTCCCGCGTCCGCGCGGCGCTGGCGAAGGCGGAGGCCGACGGCCTCGACCCGAGCGCGCCCGGCGTGTGGGAGGGCATCCTGGAGGTGGCTCGTGGCTGACCCCCGCGGCTTCATGAAGGTGCGGGAGCGCGAGCTGCCCGCCAACCGTCCGGTGCCGCTGCGGCTCATGGATTGGCGTGAGGTGCACGAGCACCGCAGCGCCGCCGACGACCCGCAGTCGGCGACCCTGCTGCACCAGCAGTCGGGCCGCTGCATGGACTGCGGCGTCCCGTTCTGCCACAACGGCTGCCCGCTGGGGAACCTCATCCCCGAGTGGAACGACCTGGTGTGGCGGGGCCAGTGGGCGGACGCGATCGAGCGCCTGCACGCCACGAACAACTTCCCGGAGTTCACGGGCCGGATCTGCCCGGCCCCGTGCGAGTCGGCCTGCGTGCTGGGGATCAACCAGCCCGCGGTGACGATCAAGAACATCGAGGTCTCGATCATCGACGAGGCCTTCGACCGAGGCCTGGTGCACCCGCAGGTGCCGCAGCGCCTGTCCGGGCACACCGTCGCCGTGGTCGGCTCGGGCCCCGCCGGGCTCGCGGCCGCCCAGCAGCTGACCCGCGCCGGGCACACCGTCGCGGTGTACGAGCGGGACGACGCGATCGGCGGCCTGCTCCGGTACGGCGTGCCGGACTTCAAGCTCGAGAAGCGGCACATCGACCGCCGGCTCGAGCAGATGGCCGCCGAGGGCACCCGGTTCCGCCCGAACGTCGCGATCGGCCGGGACATCACCTGGGCGCAGCTCCGGTCCCGGTACGACGCCGTCGTGGTCGCGACCGGCTCGACCGTGCCGCGCGAGCTGCCGCTGCCCGGCCGCGACCTGGCCGGCATCCACCCGGCGATGGAGTACCTGTCCCGGTCGAACAAGCTCGTCGCGGGCCAGGACGTCCCGGACGCCATCGACGCGGCGGGCAAGCACGTCGTCGTCATCGGCGGCGGCGACACCGGCTCGGACTGCGTCGGCACCGCGCTGCGCCAGGGCGCCGCGTCCGTCACGACGCTCGCCATCGGCAAGCAGCCGCCGACCGAGCGGCCGGCGAACGCGCCGTGGCCGACCGACCCGGTGCTGTTCGAGGTCTCGTCCTCGCACGAGGAGGGCGGCCGGCGCGACTACCTCGCGTCGACCGTCGCGTTCCTGGGCGACGAGTCCGGCCGGGTCACGCACTTGCGGCTGGCGACCACCGAGTACCTGCCCGACGGCCGCCGCGTCCCGACGGCCGGCACCGAGCGGGACATCCCGGCGGACCTGATCCTCATCGCGATGGGCTTCACCGGCCCGGAGACCGAGGAGCTCGTCGGCCAGGCCGGCGTGGACCTGACGGCCCGCGGCACCGTGGCGCGGTCGGACGACTTCGCCACCAACGTCCCCGGTGTGTTCGTCGCCGGCGACGCGGGCCGCGGCCAGTCGCTCATCGTGTGGGCCATCGCCGAGGGCCGCGCCGCGGCCGCCGCGGTGGACACCTACCTGGGCGGCAGCACCGAGCTGCCCGCGCCGGTCACGGCGGGGACGGTGGCGCTCCGGGCCTGAGTCCGCGCCACGCCGGTCCGCCACGACGCCCGCCCGCCCCGCACCCGGGGCCGGCGGGCGTCGTGCGTGCGGGACGTCCGGCCCACCCGGTCGCCGGGCGCGGCGCCTAGCGTCACCGGGCATGGCCGACCCCAAGGGCTTCCTCACCCACCGCGCGCGCGAGACCCCGCCGAACCGCCCCGTGCCGGTGCGGCTCCTGGACTGGCGGGAGGTGCACGGCCACCGCGCCGGGCACCCCGAGGACGTGGCGCGCGTCCAGCGCCAGGCGTCCCGGTGCATGGACTGCGGGGTGCCGTTCTGCCACCACGCCTGCCCGCTCGGGGCGCTCGCGCCCGAGTGGAACGACCTCGCCTGGCGCGGGCAGTGGGCCGACGCCGCCGAGCGGCTGCACGCGACGCACGCGTTCCCGGAGATCACCGGCCGGGTCTGCCCGGCGCTGTGCGAGGCGTCCTGCGTCCTCGGCCTGCACGACGAGGCGGTGACGATCCGCGAAGTGGAGCTCGCGGTGGCGGAGGAGGCGTTCGACCGCGGGCTGGTCGCGCCGCAGGTGCCGCAGCGGCTCACCGGGCAGACCGTCGCCGTGATCGGGTCCGGCCCGGCGGGGCTCGCGGCCGCGCAGCAGCTGACCCGGGCCGGGCACACCGTCGTCGTCCACGAGCGCGCCGACGCGCCGGGCGGGCTGCTGCGGTACGGCATCCCGGAGTACAAGCTGGAGAAGCGCGTCCTGGACCGCCGGCTGGACCAGCTGCGCGCGGAGGGCACGCGGTTCCGGTGCGGGGTCGACGTCGGGGTGGACGTCACGGGGGAGGAGCTGCGGGCGCGGTTCGACGCCGTGCTCGTGTGCGTCGGCTCGACCGTGCCCCGCGACCTGCCCGTCCCGGGCCGGGACCTCGCGGGCGTGCTGCCGGCGATGGACTACCTGGTCCCGGCCAACCGCGCCGCCGCGGCGGGCGGGGAGCCGGTGCCCGGCCAGCCGCTCGCGACCGGGCTGGACGTCGTCGTGATCGGCGGCGGGGACACCGGGGCCGACTGCCTCGGGACGGCCCTGCGGCAGGGCGCGCGGTCGGTCACGCAGCTGGAGATCATGCCCGAGCCGCCGTCCGCCCGCCGGGACGCGGACCCGTGGCCGGTGTGGCCGCTGCTGCTGCGCGTCTCCTCGGCCCACGAGGAGGGCGGCGAGCGCGCGTACGCGGTCACCACCGAGGAGGTGCTGGGCGACGCCGACGGCCGGGTCCGGGCGCTGCGGGTGCGCGACGTCCGGGTGGTGGACGGCCGGCCCGAGCCGGTGCCGGGCACCGACCGCGAGCTGCCGGCGCAGCTCGTGCTGCTCGCCCTGGGGTTCACGGGGCCGGAGCCCTCGCCCCTCCTGACGCAGCTCGGACTGGTGATCGGCGGGCGACGAACGGTCGAACGTCACGCGAACTTCGGGACCGAGGTCCCGGGTGTCTACGTGGCGGGGGACGCCGGCCGGGGCCAGTCGCTCGTGGTCTGGGCCGTGGCGGAGGGTCGGGCCGCCGCGGCGGCCGTAGACTCTGACCTGTCTGGCAGCACCGCCCTGCCTGCTCCGGTCACCGCGAGCACCGTGGCGATGCGTCCGTAGACCATCAACCGCGCACGTCCGGCGGGCCCGGCCCACCAGGACGTTCGGTCCGAACCGTCTGTCACGAAAGGCCTAGGCTTTCCCCCATGCGTAGAGCGAAGATCGTCTGCACCATCGGCCCCGCCACGGAGTCCGCCGAGCAGATCCAGGCCCTTGTCGACGCCGGGATGGACGTGGCGCGGCTGAACCGCAGCCACGGCGACACCGAGGTGCACGAGCGCGTGTACAACAACGTGCGCGCCGCCGCGAAGGCCTCCGGCCGCTCCGTGGCCGTCCTGGTCGACCTCCAGGGCCCGAAGATCCGCCTCGGCCGGTTCGTCGAGGGCAAGCACTACCTCAACGAGGGTGACACCTTCACCATCACCACCGAGGACGTGCCGGGCACCAAGGAGCTCGTCTCCACCACCCACAAGGGCCTGGCCGGCGACGCCCGCGTGGGCGACCCGCTGCTGATCGACGACGGCCGCGTCCTCGTGCGCGTCACCGCCGTCGAGGGCCCGCGCGTCGTCACCCGCGTCGAGGTGGCCGGCCCGGTCTCCAACAACAAGGGCATCAACCTGCCCGGCGTGGCCGTGTCCGTGCCCGCCATGAGCGACAAGGACGAGGAGGACCTGCGCTGGGCCCTCCGCGTCGGCGCCGACATCATCGCCCTGTCCTTCGTCCGCAACGCCGCCGACTACGACGACGTCCGCCGGATCATGGAGGAGGAGGGCCGGGTCGTCCCGGTCATCGCCAAGGTCGAGAAGCCGCAGGCCGTCGAGGCCCTGGCCGAGATCGTCGACGCGTTCGACGGCATCATGGTCGCCCGCGGCGACCTCGGCGTCGAGCTCCCGCTGGAGCAGGTGCCGCTGGTGCAGAAGCGCGCGGTCGAGCTGGCCCGGCGCAACGCCAAGCCGGTCATCGTCGCCACCCAGGTGCTCGAGTCGATGACCAACAACCCGCGCCCGACCCGCGCCGAGACCTCCGACTGCGCCAACGCGGTGCTCGACGGCGCCGACGCGGTCATGCTGTCCGGCGAGACGTCCGTGGGCGAGTACCCGATCGAGACCGTGCGCACCATGGCGCGGATCATCGAGGCGACCGAGGAGCTCGGCCGGGAGCGCATCGCCCCGCTCGGCTCGACCCCGCACACCCGCGGTGGCGCGATCACCCGCGCGGCGGCCGAGATCGGCGAGACCCTCGGCGTGAAGTACCTCGTGACCTTCACGCAGTCCGGCGACTCCGCGCGCCGCATGTCCCGCCTGCGCTCGTCCATCCCGCTGCTGGCGTTCACCCCGCAGACCTCGGTCCGCAACACCCTGTCGCTCAGCTGGGGCACGCAGACGTACGAGGTGCCGCAGGTCGAGCACACCGACGCGATGGTCCAGCAGGTCGAGTCCACCCTGCGCGCGCAGGGCCTCGCCGAGGTGGGCGACTACGTCGTCGTCGTGGCCGGCACGCCGGTCGGCGTCGTCGGGTCGACCAACTCGATCATCGTGCACAAGATCGGCGACGACGCCTCGGGCCGCGTGGCCTGACGTACCGCGTCCCGCACGTCGAGGGGCCCCGCAGCGCACGCGCGCCGCGGGGCCCCTCGCGCGTGCTGCGCCGCGCCGCGCCGCCGAGTCTCCGTTCCAGGCCTCTGCCCGAGGGCGCGGTCGCAGGCGTGATGTGGAGACTCGACGCTGCGGCGGGCGCGTGCCGGGGTGGGACCGACGGCCCTGGTGTTCAGGTCCGGGACGGTGTTGCGTGGAGCGCATGACCTCCCACCGCGCGGTGCGCGCGCTCGCGATCGCGGCCACGGCGGCCGTCGGCTACTCCCTCGCCCGCGGGAAGGCGCTGCACTGGGGCGCGTCCCAGGTGGAGCGCTCGGTGGGGCTGCCCGGTGACGACCTGGTCCCGGACGCGGATCTGGTCGCGACCCGGGCGATCACCGTGCGCGCCCCGGCCGAGCGGGTGTGGCCCTGGCTGGTGCAACTGGGCCAGGGGCGCGGCGGCTTCTACAGCTACGACGCGCTGGAGGGCCTGGTCGGCCTCGGCATCACGAGCGCCGACCGGATCGAGCCGCGCTGGCAGGAGCTCGCGGTCGGCGACGAGGTGCGGCTCGCCCCCCAGGTCGGCCTGGCGGTCGCGGTGCTCGACGCGCCGCACGCGCTCGTGCTGCACGGGGCGGGCCCGTCGCTGCCGGACGAGGACGTGCCGCCGTTCGACTTCGCGTGGGCGTTCGTGCTGCGGCCGGGGCCGATGCCGGGCAGCTGCCGCCTGGTCGTGCGCGAGCGGTACGGGTACCGGGAGCCGTGGGCGCGCTGGATGGTCGAGGGCGTGTCCTGGGTCAGCCTGCTCATGACCGAGCGGATGCTGCGCGGCGTGCGGGACCGCGCGGAGGCCGCCGGGGACTGAGCCCGGCGCGGGCCGGGCGCCGCCCCGCGCGCACGTGTCACCACCTCGGCATACGGTCGTGAGGACCGGCGACGAGGGCCGCCCGCGCGGCGGCCGGCGAGGGGAGTGCGTGTGGACGGCGTGGCGGTGCTGCAGGACGGGTTCGGCCGGATCGGCGACCTGGTGCACGGGGTGCTCGACGGGCTGGGGGAGGACGAGCTCACGGCCCGGCTCGGGCCCGAGGCGAACACGATCGCCTGGCTGGTGTGGCACCTGGCCCGGGTCGAGGACGCGCAGGTGGCCGACGTCGCCGGCACGGAGCAGGTGTGGACGGCCGACGGCTTCGCCGAGCAGTTCGGCCTGCCGTTCGACACGGACGCGACCGGCTACGGCCAGGGCCCGGACGAGGTGGCGCAGGTGCGCGTCGAGGGCGGCCTGCTGCGCGCCTACGCGGACGCGACCCGCGCCGCGACCGACGCCTACCTCGGCCGGCTGTCCGAGGAGGACCTGGGCCGTGTGGTCGACGAGCGCTGGGACCCGCCGGTCACGGTCGGCGTGCGGCTGGTGAGCGTCCTCGGCGACGTGCTGGAGCACGCGGGGCAGGCGGCGTTCATCAAGGGCGTGGTGCGCTCCGGCAGCTGACCGGGCCCCGGCTCGGCGCGCGCGGCAGACTGTCCCGGTGCGCGTCGAGCCCGTCAGCCCCGAGGTCCTGGTCGAGCGGCTCGTGGAGCGGGTGGTCGACGGGCTGGCCGCGGCGCGCGCGGCGGACGGCCCGGACCGGCGCTGGCGGGTGCTGCTCGACGGGGCGCCGCCGACGGCCCCGGGCGCGCTGGCGGACGCGCTGGTCGAGCCGCTGCGCGCCCGCGGGCACGCCGCGGTCCGGGTGAGCGCGGGGGACTTCCTGCGCCCGGCGGGCGTGCGGTTCGAGCACGGGCGGCACGACCCGGACGCCCTGCTCGACGACGCCCTGGACTCCGGCGCGCTGATCCGCGAGGTGCTGGACCCGCTCGGGCCGGGCGGGGACGGCACCTACCTGCCCGCGCTGTGGGACGCGGCGCGCGAACGCTCGGCCCGCGCGACCCGGGAGCCGACCGCGCCCGGCACGGTGCTGCTGCTGGACGGCGGCCTGCTGCTCGGACGGTGGCTGCCCGCGGACCTGACCGTGCACCTCGCGGTTCGGCCCGACACCCTCGCGCGGCGCACGCCGCCCGCCGACGCGTGGCGGCTGCCCGCCGAGGAGCGGTACCGCGCGGAGGCCGAGCCGGAGCACACCGCGGACGTGGTCGTCCGGGTGGACGACCCGCGGCGACCCGGCTGGGTGCTCGAGCGCTGAGGCGGCCGGGCACGGGCGCCGGGCGCGCCGCGGGTCGGCGTCGTCAGCCCGCCTCGACCGCCGGCCGGACCGCGTGGGCGACGGCCCACTCCAGCGCCCGGTCCGCGACGGACTCCCAGCCCGGCTCGGCGCAGGTCCAGTGCGACCGGCCCGGGATCTCGACGTACTCGGTGACCGCGGGGGACCTGCCGTACTTCTTCGCGTTCCCGCGGTTCACCGACGGCGGCATGATGTGGTCCTCCCCGCCGGCGAGGAACAGCAGCGGCGCGCGGTCCGCGTCGTAGTCGACCCAGGTCTCCTGGTGGCCCGGCTTGAAGTTGGCGATCAGCCCGTACGCCCACAGCCAGGACCCCGGCGCCCCGATGGCGTACCGCTCCCAGGCGGCGTCGGAGTCCTCGCGGCTCAGCGTGTTGGCGAACGCGTAGTGGAACTGCTCGGGCGTGAACGACACGGCCTCGTGCCGGGTCGACGGGTGCGTGAACGTCGGCAGCAGCGCCCGCAGCTGGGACGGCGGCGTCACGTACACGTTCTCGGTGGGCGCCGAGTCGATGACGACCCCGGCGGCGCCGAGCCCGCGGGCGAGCAGCAGCTGGGTCAGGGTCCCGCCGAACGAGTGCCCGATGATGATGGGCGGCGCGTCGAGGCCCTCGATGATCCCGGCGAGGTGGTCGACGGTGTCGGGCACGGTGAGCGCGGCGATCACGGACGGGTCCGCGCGCAGGGCCTCGACCTCGACCTCGAAGCCCGGGTACGCGGGCGCGAGCACCCGGTAGCCCTTCGCCTCGTAGTACGGGACCCAGTGCTCCCACGAGCGCGGGGTCATCCAGAGGCCGTGCACCAGGACGATCGTGTCCGGGGCGCCGGCGGGCAGCGGTGCGGTCATGAGGTGCTCCCAGGGTGGTGGGGTGGTGGGACTGACGGTGAGCAGCCCGGCTGGGCGTGCCCGACGCGGGGGTCTCGCACGGTGGCACCCGGGGAGCGGGGCTCCCCGGCGGCATCATGGCGTGTCCCGGGTGCGCCGCGGAAGCCCCCGCGTCTGCCGAGACGGCACCTCTCGGCTGCGAGAAGGGCGCTGCGCACAGCCGAGAGGTGCCGTCTCGGCGGCGTCCGGGGCCGCGGAGGAGGATGCTGGTGGCAGGGCGAGCAGCCCGGGATCGCGAGGAGGCGGACGATGAACGCGGCGACGGTGCGGCGGCAGGGCCAGGGCGGGGGCGACGCCCCGAGCACCCCGGAGTACGACGCGTTCGGGCCGTGGGTGGACCCGGTGCGCACGGCGGAGGAGGTCCCGCCGCTCTACCGGGACCACCCGGTGGACCTGGCGGGGAGCCGGCTGGTGCTCAAAGTGCCCCGCGACATCGCCCGCCGGGACGCCACCCCCGACATGGACCTCTACGACCACCTGCTGGTACTCGGCCCGGACCGGTTCACCGCGCTGAGCCGGCGGACCGGTGGGGACACGGCAGCGCGGGGGCGCGCGGCCGCCCGGACCGCGGGCGGCCGCGGGTACGACGTGGTCGAGGTGCCGTACGACCAGGTCGCCGCCGTCGGGACGAGCGTCGACCTGCTGGACGGGCGGCTGACGGTGCACGCGCTCGCCGGCCCGTCGGTCGCGGTGCGGTTCAGCGGCTCGTCGGCCGACGTGGTCGAGGGGTTCGTCGACACGCTGCGCACGCTCGCCTGGCCCGTGCCGACGTCCGGCGACCCGGCCCCGCGCGACCCCACGGCCGGGGCTCCGGGGCTCGGTCGGCTCGACCGGCGGGCACTCGGGGAGAAGGAGATCGGCCTGGTGTCGGCGTACCGCGAGGTGGCGGACCGTGAGCCGGGGCTGCGCGCGCTCGCGGCGCACCCCCGGCGGACCGTGGTGCCGCTGCGCGGCGGGGTGTCCCGGGTCGTGCACCTGCTGCACCCGATGACGGTGCAGGCGGCCGTCGTCGCGTCGGACGGCCGCGAGCTGCAGGTCTTCGGCCGGCGCACCTGGCTCGCGCGCGGCCGCACGCCGGTGCACTCCGAGTCCCGGGTGGTGCTGCCGCTCGAGCGGCTCACGGACGTGCGCGCCGTGCCGCACCCCGTCTACGCGGGCGTCGTGGTCGTGACGCTGCGGTCCGGCGACGCGGCCCTGGACCTGCCGGTCCCGGCGGGCTCGGACGCCGAGCGCGTCCTGGCGGGCCTGCTGCGCTGACGCCGTGCGCTCCGTGCGGTGCGGTGGCAGCGTGGTCGCATGAGCGAGGACATCCCCGACAGCTTCGACCCGCAGCAGCCCGACGTGCCGACGCTCGACGTCGACCCGGACCCGCTGCCCGACGACCACGACGGCGAGGCACCGACCCGCGACGAGCCCGAGCACTGAGGGCACGCCGCGGGTCGGTCGGTCACACCGCGAGGGCACGCGCCTTCAGGCGGCCGAACTCCTCGGTGTCGATGACGCCCTGGTCCAGCAGGGCCTTGGCGTCCGCGATCTCGTCGGCCGGCGACCTGCCGGCCGTCTGGCGGATGTACGCGTCCGTCTCCCGGCGCGCGCTCGCGATCGCCGCCGCGTGCCGCTCCGCCATGCCCCGCCCGCGTGCGATGACGTAGACGAGCATGGACAGCCACGGCACCACGACCAGCGCGACGATCCAGAGCGCCTTCCACCAGCCGCTCAGGTCGCGGTCGCGGAACAGGTCGCCGCAGATCTGCCACAGCAGCACGAGGTAGGCGACGAACAGGAACCACCAGATCATCAGCCAGAACCAGTCCCAGAAGTCGTTCACGGTCCCACCTCTCGCTCGAGCCGCGGCCGACCGCGTCCGTGACCGGCCCGACGACCACGGTGCCGGGCCGCGACCTGCGGCGTCACACCCGTCAGGGGTGAGCCGGACCCCGACTACCCGCCTCGGGTGAGGCCCACCCGTCGTCGCCCCGACGACCGTGGTCGAGGGGGCGCCGCCGGGCGCCCACGCGGCGACGGGCGGGGACATGACGACGACCCAGGTGCCGGCGCGGGAGTGGCACGCCGCGACCGTGGCGGAGACGTGCGCGGCGTTCGGGGTCGACCCGGCGCGCGGGCTGACGGCGGCCGACGCCGCCGACCGGCTGCGGGAGCACGGGCCGAACGCCCTGGCGGAGGAGAAGCCCGAGCCGACGTGGCGCGCCTTCGCCCGGCAGTACGCCGACCTCATGCAGCTGGTCCTGGTCGGCGCCGCGGTGGTGAGCATGGTCGCCCTGCGCGACCTCGGCACCGGGCTGGTGATCCTGGGCCTCACGGTGGTCAACGCGCTCATGGGGCTGCACCAGGAGGGCAAGGCGGCCGAGAGCGTGGCGGCGCTGCGCACCATGCTGGTGATGACGGCCCGGGTGCTGCGGGACGGCCAGGTGCTGCAGGTGCCGGCCGAGCAGCTGGTGCCGGGCGACGTGGTCCGGTTCGAGGCGGGGGACAAGGTGCCCGCGGACGGCCGGCTCGTCGTCGCCGCGTCGCTCGAGATCGAGGAGGCCGGTCTGACCGGCGAGAGCACCCCGGTGCCGAAGTCGGTCGACCCGGTCACCGGCGACGCCGTCCCCCTGGGCGACCGCGTCGACATGGCCTACATGAACGCCCAGGTCACCCGCGGCCGCGGCGAGATGGTCGTGACGGCGACCGGCATGGCCACCGAGGTCGGCCGGATCTCCGGGATGCTCGGCGCGGTCGAGACCGACGAGACCCCGCTGACCCGCCAGCTGAACCGGCTGACGGTGATCATCACGCTGATGGCCGCGGTCGCCCTGGTGCTCGTGATCGTGCTCGGCCTGGCCCGCGGCGAGGACTTCGACACCCTGTTCCTCGTCGGCATCAGCCTGGCGGTCGCGGCGATCCCCACCGGCCTGCCCGCGGTCGTCACCATGCTGCTGTCGCTCGGCACCCGGGAGCTCGCGGGCGCCGGCGCGATCGTGAAGCGGCTGCGCTCGGTCGAGACCCTGGGGGCGACCTCGGCGATCTGCTCGGACAAGACCGGCACGCTCACGCTCAACCAGATGACGGCGCGGCGCCTGGTGCTCGCGGGCCGGCGCTACGGGGTCGACGGCGAGGGCTACGCGACCACCGGGCGGATCCTCGCCACGGGCGGCGGCCCCGAGGTCCGGCTGGAGCCGTTCCTGCTGCCGATGGCGCTCGCGAGCGACGCGACCGTCCGCGACGGCGACCTGGTCGGCGACCCGACGGAGGGCGCGCTCGTCGTGCTCGCCGCCAAGGGCGGGCTGGACGTCGAGGAGACCCGGCGGGCCTACCCGCGGGTCGCCGAGGTGCCGTTCGACGCGGCGTACAAGCTGATGGCGACGTTCCACGACGTCGAGGTGGACGGGGTGGCGGCGGTGCGCTGCTACGTCAAGGGCGCCCCGGACGTCCTGCTGGCGCGGGCGACGCACTACCGCGACGCCGACGGCAGCACCCGGCCGATCGGCGACCTGCGGGAGCGGGTCGAGGTGGAGAACGACGCGCTGGCCGGCGAGGGGATGCGGGTGCTCGCGCTGGCCCAGAAGGACGTGGGGCAGGCGGACCTCGCGGGGGAGCTGCTCGACCTGGTCGACGGCCTGGAGCTGCTCGCGCTGGTCGGGATCGTCGACCCGCCACGCAAGGAGGCCCGGGACGCGATCGCCGCGTGCAAGGACGCCGGCATCCGGGTCCGGATGATCACCGGCGACCACGTGACCACGGCCGCCGCCATCGCCGGGCAGCTCGGCATCGAGGGCCGCGCGCTGACCGGGGCCGAGTTCGCCGCGATGCCCGACGAGCGGCTGGAGGCCGAGGTCGACAGCATCGGCGTCGTCGCGCGGGTCGCCCCGCAGGACAAGGTCCGGCTGGTCGACGTGCTCAAGCGCCGGGGCCAGGTGGTGGCGATGACCGGCGACGGCGTGAACGACGCGCCCGCGCTGACCCGGGCCGACATCGGCGTGGCGATGGGGATCACCGGCACGGAGGTCACCAAGGACGCCGCCGAGATGATCCTGACCGACGACAACTTCGCCACGATCGTCACGGCCGTGGAGCGCGGGCGCGGGCTCTACGACAACCTCATGCGGTACATCCGGTTCCAGATGGTCGTGCTGATCGGGTTCATCCTCACGTTCGTGGGTGCGGGGGTGTTCACGATCGCCGGGGGCGTGCCGCTGTCCCCGCTGCAGATCCTCTGGGTCAACTTCGCGATCGACGTCGTCCTCGCGATCGGCCTGGGCTTCGACGCGCCCGCCTCCGACCTCATGCGCCGGCTGCCGCGCGCCGCGGACGCCCCCGTGCTCGGCCGCGCGCTGGGCGCCCGGCTCGCCGTCGACGGGGTGCTCGTCGCGGTCGCGGCGCTGCTCGTGGTCGCCTGGGCCGAGCCCCGGTACGGGCTGCTCGTCGCGACCACGATGGGGCTCACCGCGACCTCGCTGGTGCACGTCGTCGTCGCCGCCCAGTGGCGCGACCGGTACCGCAGCGTGCTGCGCGCGGAGACCGTGGCGAACGCCCGGTTCGTGACGCTGGTGCTGGTGGTGGTCGGGCTCACCGTCCTGGTGACGTCGATCCCGCTGCTGCAGCGGCTGTTCGGCACCACGGACCTGAGCCTGCAGCAGTGGGGCGTGTGCCTGCTCGCGGTGCTGGGGTACCTGGTCGTCGCCGAGGTCGCGCGGTGGGTCGCGCGGCTGGCGGCGCGGCGCGGCGGGGCCGAGGTCCCCGCCGGGGCCGCGGTCGCCGCGCCGGCGCGCACCCCGGTCCGGTGACCGCGCCGGCCGAGGCGCTCGGCCGCACGGAGCGCCGGCTGGCGGTGCTGCTCGCGCTGGCGATGTTCGTGCTCGTCGTCGACACCTCGCTGATGAACGTGTCCATCTCCGCGGTCGTGCGGGACCTGGGGACCACGGTGAGCGGGGTGCAGTCGGCGATCGCCCTCGAGGCGCTGGTGTCGGCGGCGTTCATCCTGGTGGGGAGCAAGGTCGGCGACCTCGTCGGCCGGCGGCGGGCGTACGTGCTCGGCCTGCTGGGCTACGCGGTCGGCGCGGCCGCGATGACCTTCGCGCAGGGCCTGACCGCGGTGGTCGTGCTGTGGGCGGTCGTCGGCGGGCTGGGCGCGTCGCTGCTGCTGCCCGCGATGCAGTCGCTGGTGCACGGCAACTTCACCGGCACCGCGCAGAAGAAGGTGTACGCGCTCGTCGGCGCCGCGGCGTCGATCGCCGCGGCGGTGGGCCCGCTGCTCGGCGGGTTCATCACGACCTACCTGTCCTGGCGGGTCGCGTTCGGGCTCGAGCTGGTCGTCATCGTCGTCGTGCTGTCCGGCATCCGGCTGGTGCGGGACGTGCCGTACACGGGGTCGCGCGAGGTCGACGTCGTCGGGGCGCTGCTGTCCGCCGCCGGCATGGGCGGGCTGGTGCTCGGGGTGCTCGCCTGGCAGGAGGGTGCGGAGTCCGTCGGGCTGCTGCTCGCCGTCGGCGTGCTGGCGCTGGGCGGCCTGGCGGCGTGGCTCCGGCGGCGCTCGCGCCGCGGGCGGGCGGTGCTCATCGACCCGGGGCTGTTCCGGGCGCCGCGGTTCCGGATCGGGGTCTCGCAGCAGCTGCTGCAGCAGGTCGCGCTCGGCGGGGCGATGATCGCGCTGCCGATCTTCCTGCAGATGGTCCTGGAGTACGACGCGATGGCCGCGGGCCTGTCGCTGGCGCCGCTGTCGCTCAGCATGTTCGTCGTCGCGCTCACGATGAGCCGGCGGGCCGGGCGGTGGCCGGCGCACCGGGTCGTGCTCGGTGGGTTCGGCCTGCTGGTCGCCGGCGTGGCGGTGCTGCTCCCCGTCGTGCCGCGCGCCGCGTCCGGGTGGGCGCTCGCCGGGCCGCTGGTCGTCGCGGGGTGCGGCCTGGGGCTGCTCGTCTCGCAGCTGAACGACTACACGCTGTCGCCGGTCTCGGAGGAGCGGGTCAGCGAGGCCGCCGGCGTGAACTCCGCCGGCGGGTCGTTCGGGCTGTCGTTCGGGCTCGCGCTCGCCGGCGCGGTGCTGCTGGCCACGCTGTCGGCCGGCTTCACCGCCCAGGCGCGCGCCAGCGACGTGCTCGCGCCGGCGGACCAGGAGCGGGTGGCCGCGGCGCTCGAGGAGGACGCCGAGCTGATGAGCACCACCCAGCTGGCGGCCCTGCTCGCCGACGAGCCGCCGGCCGCCGCCGCCGAGGTCGTGCGGATCAACGAGGAGGTGCGGCCGCGCGCCCTGCAGGCCGCGCTGCTGGTGCCGCTGGTCGCGGGCGTCCTGGGCGCGGCCAACGCGCTGCGCATGCGCCGCGCGGCCGCGACGCCGGCCCGGACCGCCTGACGCCGGACCGTCCGACCCGGCACCCGGGACGCACGCGACCCACCCGCGCCGGTGCGGTGCGGGTGGGTCGGTCGCAGGTGCGGTCAGGTCGCGAGGATGCGCGCCTTCTGGTCGGCGAACTCCTCCGCCGTCAGGACGCCCTCGTCCCGCAGCCGGGCCAGGTCGCGCAGCTGCGCGATCCGCGCGTCCGCGGCGTCCTGCGCCGGTGACCCCGCCGGCACCGCCGGGTACGGCGGCTCCTGGCTGTACCCCGGCGGGCCGTAGCCGGCCGGCACCGGTGTGGCGTACTGGGCCTGGGCGGCGCGCGCGTCCTGCTCCGCCCACCGCCCCTGCTGACGCCGCTGCACGCGGCCCGACACCGCGCTCGCGGTCCCGGCGATCACGGCCGTCCTGGCCACCCCTCGCAGCAGTCCGGGCATGGTCCCCCTCCTCGTCCCTGGTCCTCGTCCCGAGCAGTCCCGCGGCGCGACGGCGCCGCGTCAGTCCGTCGCGTCGAGCGCCGCCAGCAGCGCCTGCACCGGCACCCGGCCGCTGGCGACCAGCTGCCCGCCGCCGCGCCGCAGCGCCGTGGCGAACGGCGCCGCCCACGCGTTCTCGTACACCAGCACCCCGGCCGCCGCCCCCGGCGCGAGCGCCGCGGCCGCCTCGGCCAGGTCGTCGTCCCCGAGCAGCCCCGACGACGCGCCCTCGAGCACGGTGACGTCGAAGTCGCCGGTCGCGTCCAGCTCGCGCAGGTCGATGCCCGTCACGGTCCCGTCGTCGGCCTTGGCGACGAACGCCAGGTCGAGCACCCGGACGACGCCCCGGTCGACCAGGTCCATCAGCAGCGGGAACGCCTCTCCGTCCAGGCGGTTCTCCGGGAATTCGACGACCAGGTAGTCCACCGGGCCCATGTCCTCGATCGCGGTCTCCACGACTGCCTCCTGCGCTCCGCGGCGCCCGGTCGCCCCGGGCGGGTCCGCCCCCGCGGGCCCGGGTCCTACGGTCGTCGGCGCTGGTCGGGCGGGCATCACCCGCCGCGGGTGGAGCGCCCCGCGAGGCGCCCGGGCGGCCTCAGGACGGGGTCGCCGGCGGGCCTCACCCGCCAGGGATGGCTCGCCCCGGCACCCCTTCCGGCACCGCGACGGGCGGGTATACGTTGCGGCCATGGGCTCCCCAGGGAGGGGCGCCGGACGGGAACTGCGCGAGCCGCCGGGCAGGGGGACCCGGAGGCTCGACGTCCGGACGCCGGAGCAGCGCACCCTGCGGCCGTCGGCCGCGCGCACGGTGCGGCGCCCCGCCGTGGACAAGCTGCTCGACGCCGACGGGGACGGCCGGCTGACCGTCGTCGCGGCCGGCGCGGGCTGGGGCAAGACGACCGCCGTGGCGACCTGGGCCGCGGCGCGGCCGGGCCCGGTGGCCTGGCTGTCGCTGGAGCCGCGCGACACGGTGCCGCAGGCGCTCGCCAGCCGGGTGCTGGACGCCCTGCGGGCCAGCGGCGCCGTTCCGGCCGACCACCCGCTCGCCCGGCTGCGGGTGCCGCCCACCAGTACGCCGGCGTTCGTGGCGCGGTGGATGCGGGGCCTGGCGTCGCTGCCGGAGGAGTCGACGCTGGTCGTCGACGACCTGGACGTCGTGCGGCACCACACGGTGGTGCAGACCGTCCGGGACCTGCTCGCGGCGGACGTGCCGCTGCGGCTGCTGATCCTCAGCCGCTCGGAGCCGCCGGTCGGACGCCGCGGTGCCACCCTGCTCGCCGCGGAGGACCTCGCGTTCACCGCCGCCGACGTGCGCGCCCTCGGCGAGGTCGAGGGCGTCGACGTGACGCGCGAGCAGGCCCGGCTCGTCCTGGAGCGCACCGAGGGCTGGCCGACGGGGGTGCGGATCGCCCTGGGCCGGCTGGCCCGGCTGCAGGGGGTCGGCGAGCCGCCCACCGAGGACGACGTCGAGGAGGCGCTCGCCGACGACCGGGCGGTCGCCGACTACCTGGTCGACGAGGTGGTCGACCGGCAGCCGGGCGCGGTCCGCTCGTTCCTGCTCCGCTCCAGCGTCGTCCCGACGTTCAGCCCGGAGCTCGCCCGCGCGCTGAGCCCGGGCGCACCGTCCGACCGCCTGCACGACGCCCTCGCGGCGGCGCACGACTTCGTCGGGCCGGTCGCGCCCGCCGGGGCGTCGCTGCGCTACCACCCGCTGCTCCGGGAGATCCTGCACACGACGCTGCGGGTCCGCGACCCCGAGGGGCACCAGGACGCGCACGCCTGCGCGGCCCGGTGGCTGCTGCGGCACGGCGACCCGGTGGCCGCGCTCGACCACGCCACCGAGGCGGAGGACGGCGACCTCGTCGGCCGCGTGCTGGCCGAGGCCGCCGCCCCGCTGCTCGTCACCCCGAACCGCGAGGCGGTGCGCCAGGCGCTGCTCCGGCTGCCGTACGACGAGGCGCCCCCCGCCGCCTGGTCCGAGCTGTGCGCCGCGGCGCTCGCGCACGTGGACCGCGCGTACCCCGCGTGCCGCGCGCACGTCGCCCGGCTGCGGACGCTCGCCGCCCACGACGCCGCCCGCGCGGGCCGGC
>NZ_JAGXJG010000267.1:0-269 GCF_019091725.1 Cellulomonas sp. GbtcB1
TTCATCCTCAAAAATACATCATACCATGTAATAAGTCTAAGCAAACTAACAGGGAAATTCTTTATCAACTGACAAGGTTTTACTGTCAACCCTTTCAAGGCTGAGAGAGAAGTCATCTTCTCTCGCAACCACTTCAATTTAGGACATTTACTAATAAGAAATGCTAAAAGGCACCAGTGGTGCCAAGCACCCTCCTACTTATGAATATCGCTATTAGGTATCGGGTCCCATATAGTTTAATATAATAGTTTTTAGGGAGTACCGCTAGC
>NZ_JAGXJG010000268.1:0-268 GCF_019091725.1 Cellulomonas sp. GbtcB1
CGCGAACACCGTCATGGGCCAGCCGCCCTGGCCGGTCGTCGCCGGGGTCGCCGCCATGTAGGCGGCGTCTAGGTCCGGGCGCTCCTCGCGGTCGACCTTCACGTTGACGAACCGGCTGTTCATCACGGCGGCGTCCGCCTCGTCCTCGAAGGACTCGTGCGCCATCACGTGGCACCAGTGGCACGCGGCGTAGCCGATCGGCACGGGCAGCGGCACGTCCCGGCGGCGGGCCTCGGCGAGCGCCTCCCCGCCCCACCCGCACCAGCCG
>NZ_JAGXJG010000270.1:0-268 GCF_019091725.1 Cellulomonas sp. GbtcB1
CCACCCGTTTCCACCCCGGCGGGTGGTGAGGGGGCCGGGAACGGAGGCGTCAGGCGACCGGGGCGTCCGCGCCGTAGGGGGCCAGGCGCAGCGTGCGCGCGGCGGCCGCCACGATCCGGTCCGCCAGCGCGGCCAGGCTCTCCGGGGTGTCCGTGCCCGCGCGCACGAACCGAACCAAATCTTAACATCGTACTACCCCCGTATTTGGTTACCTCATCTGGGATAATTATCCAGGCGCAAAGCGAAACACGACGAAACGACTAGCTTT
>NZ_JAGXJG010000271.1:0-268 GCF_019091725.1 Cellulomonas sp. GbtcB1
TGCTTTGGATTTACCCTCAATGTTCATAAAATGGCCATCAAGAAGAAAATTTCCAATTGGCAGGTTCTGAGAACAATGGCAACAAAATCTATGGGAATAATCTAGAAGAGTGAAATTCTTTCAAAATTACAGAACAATAAAGAATCATACTGTTCAAACTTAATTCTATGTCTTATCTATGATCTCATGGCAGATCTCCTATCTAGTGGGTCGATGCTCCAACTAAAACATAAGTTTCAGCATTCTTTAATAAACATTAAAAAGCTCC
>NZ_JAGXJG010000272.1:0-268 GCF_019091725.1 Cellulomonas sp. GbtcB1
TCCTTGATGCAATTGAAGAGTTTGACTTTGGGGAAATCCCTGCAGGATGATGTTTCTTCTTTGGAACCGCCATTGTATCATTACTGGCACAGGGGTAAGCAGATTAACGAGACACTATTTTACAAGCACTACACGGATTTTCCACCAATGCTAAACTTCAGCCGTAACAAATTGAATGGATCAATATGTAAAGAATTTGGGAAATTGAAGTATCTTCATCACCTGGATCTAAGTTGGAACAACTTCTCCGGTTCTATTCCTGAAGAAC
>NZ_JAGXJG010000273.1:0-268 GCF_019091725.1 Cellulomonas sp. GbtcB1
TCTTAGCCACGGGAGGTGGGGATTTGGGATTCAGTGGATGCAGGTTCACATGGCAAAACAAAAGGAGCAATGGTAACTTAGTCAGGGAACGGCTTGACAGAGTAATTGTGGGTACGGATTGGCTAACAGCCTGTCCTTTGGGTGGTGTCCGCAACTTCCCGATCACAAGTTCTGATCATGGCCCGATCTTGTTTGATCCTTGTGTAGCTAAACACAAAGGTTTCCGTCCCTTCAGATTTTTTGAAGCTTGGTTTAATGAACCATCTAG
>NZ_JAGXJG010000274.1:0-268 GCF_019091725.1 Cellulomonas sp. GbtcB1
GTCGATCCGCGGGGCTTGCGGGATCCTGCAGTTCGACACCTCCACGTTTCCCTCCACCTCCCGGCGCACCGACCAGGCGGCCGGCGCACAACGGATCACGAGATCTGCGGGAGATGAGCCGTCGCGGCGCCATCGGTCCGAGCCCGACGGCGATTGGTGTGCGCTATGGCTATCGGCGCGGGCATGTCCTGCTGCGCCGGGAGGGGTAGATGATCACCATCAAGAAGGATTTACACTGAACTGGCCTTGCAGATCAGGAACAAGAACT
>NZ_JAGXJG010000275.1:0-267 GCF_019091725.1 Cellulomonas sp. GbtcB1
CGCCCCCGCCCGGGCGGTCGCCGCGACGAGCTCCAGGACGGACGGCTGCCAGGCGTCGAGCAGGTCGACGAGCTCGCCCCGCAGCCGGTCGGCGGCCATCGTGTACTGCGCCAGGGCGTTGGTGCCGAGCGAGACGAAGTCGACCTCGTCGAGCACCGCGGCGGCGCGCAGCGCGGCGGCGGGCACCTCGCCCATGGCGCCAGCGGGGCGCAGGCCCCCGGCGGGCACGGCGTCCGCGGACGCCCGTGGCTCCGCCGAGGTGGCGGT
>NZ_JAGXJG010000028.1:0-49347 GCF_019091725.1 Cellulomonas sp. GbtcB1
CGATCCGGCTTGCCGCCCGGGCCCGGCGCCCGGGCAGCGCCCGGGGGGCGCCCCGCCCCGCGGCGGCCCGCCGGGCGCTGGGCCTGGACCCGGTCGCGGTGGTCGCGGTCGACGCGTCGGCCGGCGCGGGCGGCGGCGGGCCCGAGGCCGCCGCGCGGGACGCCCGGTACGCGGCGCTGGAATCCGAGGCCGCGCGGCTCGGCGCCGCGGCCGTGCTGCTCGGCCACACCCGCGACGACCAGGCCGAGGGGGTCCTGCTCGGCCTGGCGCGGGGCTCCGGGGCGCGGTCGCTCGCCGGGATGCCCGCCGCACGCGGCCTGCTGCGGCGCCCCCTGCTCGGGGTGTCCCGCGCCGAGACCCTCGCCGCGTGCGCCGCCGAGGGGCTGGACCCGTGGCACGACCCCACGAACACGCCCGCCGACGGGGACGCCGGGGTGCCCGCCCGGTCCCGGGTGCGCGCGCGGGTGCTGCCGGTGCTGGAGCGGGAGCTCGGCCCGGGGGTGGCCGCGGCGCTGGCGCGCTCGGCGGAGCTGCTGCGCGAGGACGCGGACGCGCTGGACGCCCTGGCGGCGGACCTGCTGGAGCGCGCGGAGGCGGCGGCCGGGCGAGTGGATCCCTCGGAGCGGACACGCCCGGGCGTGTCGGTGCCGAGGGATCCACTCGCAGCGGGCGACGGGGCGGCCGGCGACCCCGGCCTCGTCCTGGACGCCGCCGTCCTCGCCGCCGCGCCCGCCGCGCTGCGGCACCGCGCGCTCCGGGCCGCAGCCGTCCGCGCGGGCGCCCCCGCCGGCTCGGTCACCCGCGCGCACGTCGCCGCCGTCGCCGCGCTCGTGACCCACTGGCGCGGCCAGGGCCCCGTGCACCTGCCCGGGCGCGTGGCGGCGACCCGCGCGTGTGGCAGGCTTGCGCTGCGCGCAGCACCCCCGTCGACCGACCCGGACGACGTCGTGCGCGCGCGGGTCCGGGCGCAGCGCCGGGCCGTCGAGCCGGACGACGAGGGAGACCCGCAGCGGTGAACGTGGAGGACATGGGCGCGGACCTGGAGCGCGTGCTCCTGACCGAGGAGCAGCTCGGGACCCGCCTGGACGAGATCGCGGCCCGGATCGACGAGGACTACGCCGGCCGGGAGATCCTGCTCGTCGGCGTGCTCAAGGGCGCCGTCATGGTGATGGCCGACCTGGCCCGCCGGATCAGCACCCCGCTCGCGATGGACTGGATGGCGGTGTCGTCCTACGGCTCCGGCACCAAGTCCTCGGGCGTCGTGCGGATCCTCAAGGACCTGGACGCCGACCTGACCGGGCGGCACGTGCTGATCGTCGAGGACATCATCGACTCCGGCCTGACCCTGTCGTGGCTGCTCGCGAACCTGCGGAGCCGCGGCCCGGCGTCGGTGGAGATCGCGACGATGCTGCGCAAGCCCGAGGCGGCCAAGGTCGAGGTCGACGTGCGCTACGTCGGGTTCGACATCCCGAACGAGTTCGTCGTGGGCTACGGCCTCGACTACGCCGAGAAGTACCGCAACCTGCCGTGCGTCGGCACCCTGGCGCCGCACGTCTACTCGTCCTGACCGCGGCGGTCGCGCAGGGGCGCGTCCCGCCCTGGGCGAACACGGGCCGTGCGGCCAGGTTCGGCGTGTAACTTCTGAAGACTCCACCCCTGCGACCGGAGGGACGAGGGGGCCTGCCCCCGTCTGCCCATGACACTCAAGCGCCTCACCCGCGGACCCGTCCTGTGGATCATCGTGGCCGTCGTGATCCTGTGGATCGCGGCCAGCGCCTTCATGTCCTCCGGCGTGCAGCGGATCGACACCTCCGACGGCCTCGAGCTGCTCAAGGACGGCAAGGTCGACCAGGCCCTGGTCACCGAGGGCTCGCAGCGGGTCGACCTCACGCTGTCCGAGGACTTCGTCAAGGACGGCGACAACCTCGGCAAGAACGTGCAGTTCTACTACGTCGTGCCGCAGGGGCCGACCGTGGTGGAGGCCATCGCCGACGCGGACCCGTCCGGCGGGTACACCTCGGACGTCCCGCAGCAGTCGTGGTGGGGCAGCCTGCTGACGCTGGTGCTGCCGTTCGTCATCATCCTGGGCCTGTTCTGGTTCCTGATGTCGTCGATGCAGGGCGGCGGCTCGCGGGTGATGTCCTTCGGCAAGTCGAAGGCCAAGCTCGTCACCAAGGAGACGCCGCAGGTCACGTTCGCGGACGTCGCCGGCGTGGACGAGGCCGTCGAGGAGCTGCACGAGATCAAGGAGTTCCTCTCCGACTCGGACAAGTTCCAGGCGGTCGGCGCGAAGATCCCGAAGGGCGTGCTGCTGTACGGCCCCCCCGGGACCGGCAAGACCCTGCTGGCGCGCGCGGTCGCGGGCGAGGCGGGCGTGCCGTTCTACTCGATCTCCGGCTCGGACTTCGTCGAGATGTTCGTCGGCGTCGGCGCCAGCCGCGTGCGCGACCTGTTCGACCAGGCCAAGCAGAACGCCCCGGCGATCATCTTCATCGACGAGATCGACGCCGTCGGCCGGCACCGCGGCGCCGGCATGGGCGGCGGCCACGACGAGCGCGAGCAGACCCTCAACCAGATGCTGGTCGAGATGGACGGCTTCGACGTCAAGACGAACGTCATCCTCATCGCGGCGACCAACCGCCCCGACATCCTCGACCCCGCGCTGCTGCGCCCGGGCCGGTTCGACCGGCAGGTGTCGGTTGAGGCGCCGGACCTCAAGGGCCGCGAGCGGATCCTCCAGGTGCACGCGCAGGGCAAGCCGATGGCCACCGACGTCGACCTCGAGGCCGTCGCGCGCCGCACGCCGGGCTTCACCGGCGCCGACCTGGCGAACGTGCTGAACGAGGCCGCGCTGCTCACCGCCCGGTCGAACGCGCAGATCATCGACAACCGCGCGCTGGACGAGGCCATCGACCGCGTGATCGCCGGCCCGCAGAAGCGCACCCGCGTGATGAAGGTCAAGGAGCAGAAGATCACCGCGTACCACGAGGGCGGCCACGCCCTGGTGGCGGCGGCGCTGCGGTACACCGACCCGGTGACCAAGGTGACGATCCTGCCCCGCGGCCGCGCCCTCGGCTACACGATGGTCATGCCGACGGAGGACAAGTACTCCACCACCCGCAACGAGCTGCTCGACCAGCTCGCGTACGCCATGGGCGGCCGGGTGGCCGAGGAGCTCGTGTTCCACGACCCGACCACCGGCGCCAGCAACGACATCGAGAAGGCCACCGCCACGGCCCGCAAGATGGTCACGCAGTACGGCATGAGCGAGCGCGTCGGCGCCGTGAAGCTCGGCACCGACGGCAGCGAGCCGTTCATGGGCCGCGACATGGGCCACGGGCGCGACTACTCCGAGACGGTCGCCGGCACGGTCGACGTCGAGGTCCGCAAGCTCATGGACGCCGCGCACACCGAGGCGTGGGAGATCCTCATCGAGTACCGCGACGTGCTGGACCACCTGGTGCTGGAGCTCCTGGAGAAGGAGACCCTCAACCAGCAGGAGCTGGCGGTCATCTTCGAGCCGATCACCAAGCGCCCGCCGCGCGAGGTGTGGCTGTCGAGCGAGCAGCGCTCGGTCTCGGACCGCCCGCCGGTGCTGACGCCGAAGGAGAAGGCGGAGCAGAACGGCGCGGTCGTCCCGCAGGACGAGGCCGCCGCGGCCAAGGACGAGCACCCCGCCGCGATCGCGGTCGAGGTGCCGCCGAGCCAGACGCCGGACGCCTGACGGTGGCGGCCGACGGCCGCGGCCGGCGCCGCGAGGTCCCGGCGTACGACGCCGCGCGCGCCGAGGCGGCGATCCGGGAGCTGCTGCTCGCGGTCGGGGAGGACCCCGACCGCGAGGGGCTCCGGGACACCCCGGCCCGCGTGGCCCGGGCGTACCAGGAGATCTTCGCGGGGCTGCGCCAGGACCCGCACGACGTGCTGAGCGCGACGTTCGACATCGGGCACGAGGAGATGGTCCTGGTCAAGGACATCGAGGTGTACTCGACCTGCGAGCACCACCTCGTGCCGTTCCACGGCGTCGCGCACATCGGCTACATCCCGGGGCAGTCGGGCAAGGTCACCGGCCTGAGCAAGCTGGCCCGGCTCGTCGACGTGTACGCGCGGCGGCCGCAGGTGCAGGAGCGGATGACGGGCGAGATCGCCGACGCGATGGTCGAGGTGCTCGAGCCGCGCGGCGTGCTGGTGGTCGTCGAGTGCGAGCACCTGTGCATGTCGATGCGCGGCGTGCGCAAGCCCGGCTCCCGCACCGTGACGTCCGCGGTGCGCGGGCAGATGCGGGACCCGGCCACCCGGGCCGAGGCGATGAGCCTCGTCCTCGGCCGCTGAGGGGCCCGGAGCCCGTTCCCGTGCGCCCCGGTCGACCGCCTAGGCTGACGGACGTGCGTCCCCCCTCGCCGCTCCCGCCCGCGCCGACCGCCGCCGGTCGTGCGGGCCGGACCCTGGTCATGGGGGTGGTGAACGTGACGCCCGACTCGTTCTCGGACGGCGGGCGGTGGTTCGCGCCCGACGCCGCCGTGGCCCACGGGCTGGCGCTGCTGGCGGACGGCGCCGACCTGCTGGACGTCGGCGGCGAGTCGACCCGGCCCGGCGCGGCGCGGGTGCCGGTGGCCGAGGAGCTGGACCGGGTGCTGCCCGTGATCCGCGAGCTCGCGTCGCGCGGCGCGGCGGTCAGCGTCGACACCACGCGCGCGGAGGTGGCCGAGGCCGCCGTCGCGGCGGGCGCCGTGGTCGTCAACGACGTGTCCGGCGGCCTGGCCGACCCGGAGATCCGCGGCGTCGTCGCCCGCACCGGCGTGGTGTACGTCGCGATGCACTGGCGCGGGCACGCGGACGTCATGGACTCGCTGGCGGAGTACGGCGACGTCGTGACCGACGTCCGGTGCGAGCTCGCCGACCGGGTCGCCGAGCTGCGCGCGGCCGGGGTCGCCGACCACCAGGTCGTGCTCGACCCGGGGCTCGGGTTCGCCAAGCCGGGCTCCGCGAACTGGCCGCTGCTCGCGCGGCTGCCGGAGCTCGTCGCCGACGGGTTCCCGGTGCTGGTCGGGGCGTCCCGCAAGCGGTTCCTCGGCCACCTGCTGGCCGGCGACGACGGCGTGCCGGTCCCCCCGGAGCAGCGGGACGCGGCGACCGCGGCGGTGTCCGCGCTCGCCGCCGCGTCCGGGGCGTGGTGCGTGCGGGTGCACGAGGTACGGGGTACGGCCGACGCGGTGCGCGTCGCGGCCCGGTGGAGGGCGGCGGCGCCGTCCGGGGAGGACGAGGGATGAGCGACGAGGCGGACGTGCCCGGGCGGGACGGCCACCGGCTGGACCGGATCCGGCTGACCGGCGTCACGGCGACCGGCTACCACGGCGTGTTCGAGCACGAGCGCCGCGAGGGGCAGACGTTCGTCGCCGACGTGGTCGCGCACCTCGACACCCGGCGGGCCGCAGCGACCGACGACCTGCGGCACACCCTCAACTACGGCGTGCTCGCCGAGCAGGTGGTGACGGTGCTCGCCGGCGAGCCCGCGGACCTGGTCGAGACCGTCGCCGAGCGGATCGCCGCGACCGTGCTCGCGCACCCGCAGGTGCAGTGCGTCGACGTCGCGGTGCACAAGCCGCAGGCGCCGATCACCGTGCCGTTCGGGGACGTGGTGGTCGAGGTGCGCCGGGACCGGACGTGGCTGCCCGCCGCGGAGCCGGTGCCGGACGACGCGCCGCGGTGGCTGCCGGAGGGAACCGGCGCGCCGGCGCTGCCCGCGGCCGAGCCCGCGCCGGTGCCCCCGACGGCGCCGGCCGAGCCCGTCGCGCCCGTGGCGCCCGGGGCCACCGCCGTGCTGCCGCTCGCCGCGGTGCCCGTGCCCGGGGACCTCGACCTGCCGCCGGCGCCCCCGGGTCCCGTGCCGAGCGACCCGGCGGACGCCTGGGACGCCGACGAGGTGGTCGAGGCCGAGCTGGTGGCCGACGCCCTCGACGCCGCGCCGGACGCCCCGGTCGAGGTCGTGCTCGCCATCGGCTCGAACCTCGGCGCGGCGCAGGACACCCTGCGGGACGCGGTCGCCGACCTGGCCGCCGTCCCGGGCCTGGAGGTGCTCGACGTGTCGGCCCTGGCGCGCACGGCGCCCGTCGGCGGGCCCGAGCAGCCCGACTTCCTCAACGCGGTGCTGATCGCCCGCACCACGCTGTCGCCCCGCGACCTGCTGCGCGCCACCTCCGAGGTCGAGCGGCGGCACGGGCGGGAGCGCCTCGTGCACTGGGGCCCGCGGACCCTCGACGTCGACATCATCGTGTACGGCGACGTGTCGGCCGTGACCGACGACCTGGAGCTGCCGCACCCCCGGGCCCACGAGCGGGCGTTCGTGCTGCAGCCGTGGGCGCAGGTGCAGCCGGACGCCGTGCTGCACGGCCTCGGCGGCGGGCCCGTCGCGCAGCTCGCCGCCACAGCGCCGGACCGCGACGGGGTGCGCTGGCTCGCGCTCGACTGGCTGACCGCGCCGGTGCCGGCCGCGCAGCCCGACCCGGGCGGCGCGGGCGACGACGACGGCGCCGCGGGCGACCCGCTCGGCGGCGGGCCCGTCGCGTGGGCCGACCCGCTGGGCGGCACCCCCACCGGGCGGCAGGACCCCTGATGCAGCGCACCCGCGTCCGCACCCTCGTGCTCATCGCCGTCGTGGCGGCGGCGGTCGGCTGGCTCGTCGTGAGCGCCCTCGGCAGCCGGGGCGTCGTGCTGCCGCAGGTGCCGTGGCTCATGGTCGGCGTGCTCGTGCTCATCGCGGCCGTCGTGCTGGCGATGGGCTGGTCGGTGCGGCAGTACCTGCGCGGCAAGCACCCGACGCTCGACCCGATGCGGGCGGCCCGGACCGCCGTGCTGGCCAAGGCGTCCTGCTACACGGGCGCGCTGCTCGCCGGCTGGTACGCGGCGCAGGTGCTGGACGTGCTCGGCGACCTCGGCATCGAGGCGCAGCGGGAGCGGGCGCTGGCCGCGGGGCTCGCGGTGCTCGGCGCCCTCGTGCTGGCCGCCGCCGGGCTGGTCGTCGAGTGGATCTGCCGGATCCCGCCCGGGGACGACCCGGAGAAGGCGCCGGGGTCGCCCCGGGACGCGTCGCCGGACGCCGCGGCCGGCTGACCTCGCCGCGCGCCCGGTCGACCTCGCCGTGCGCCCGCGTGCCGGCCCGCGCGGGGTCCCGGGCGCCGCGGCACCGCGCGATGCGAGGATGGTGCGCATGAGCACGCCCGAGGGTGCCGCCGCCCACCCGCAGCCCGACGCCGCGCCCGTGCCGGGGGCCGCCCCCGCGCCCGGCGCGACGCCCGTGCCCGGGGCCGCCCCGGTGCGCGAGAGCGAGCCGTTCGAGCCCGCCGGCGTCGACTGGACCCCGGTGTCCCCGCGGCTGGCGTCGGCGCGCCTGGTGGTCGCGCTCGCGTGGCTGGGCGTCCCGCTGGTCGTGCTGGTCGTCGTGGCCGCCCTGACCGGGTCGGTCTGGGTGTGGGCCTCCGCCGCGCTCGTCGCCGCCCTGGTCGTCTGGGTCCTGTGGCTGGTGCCGCGCCAGGTGCGCGCGATGGGGTACGCCGAGCGCGCCGACGACCTGCTGCTGCGCCGCGGCATCCTGTTCCGCTCGATGGTCGTGGTGCCCTACGGCCGCATGCAGTACGTCGACGTGACCGCCGGGCCGCTGGCCCGCAAGCTCGGCATCGCGTCCGTCCAGCTGCACACCGCCTCGCCCGGCACCGACGCCTCGATCGACGGCCTGCCCACGGCCGAGGCCGCGCGGCTGCGCGACCAGCTGGCGTCCCGGGGCGAGGCCCGGCTGGCGGGGCTGTGACCGAGGACCGCCCGCTGCCGGCGGCCGCCGCCCCCGCCCCGGAGCCCGAGCCGCCCGCCGACGACCTCGCCTGGCGCCGGATGCACCCCGTCACCCCCGCGGTGAAGGGGTGGAAGGTGCTGGCCGCCGTGCTCGCGATCATCGCGTGGAACGCGGCCGACGACGTGCGCCAGCTCGCCGAGTGGCTCGGCGGCCGCGCGTGGCTCGTCATCGCGGGCGTCGTCGTGCTGGTCGGGCTGGTCGGCTTCGGCTACTCGGCGATCGCGTGGCGCATGACCCGGTTCGCCGTCACCGACGAGGCCGTGCACCTGCGCTCCGGCGTCGTGTTCCGCCAGCAGCGCCAGGCCCGGCTCGACCGGCTGCAGGCCGTCGACGTGGTGCAGCCGCTGCTCGCGCGCATCATCGGGCTGTCCGAGCTGCGCCTCGAGGTCGCCGGCGGCGCCGGGTCCGCGGTGTCGCTCGCGTTCCTGCGCGAGGCGGAGGCCGAGCAGCTGCGCGCCGAGCTGCTGGCGCGCGCGGCCGGCCTGCACCCCGGGCGCCGGCCGCGGCCCGCGGGAGCGCCGTCCGCCGCCCCGACCGCCCCGGCGGCGCCCGGCACCCCCGCCGCCCCGCCCCTCGCCACCACGACGCCCGGCGCGGTCCCGGCCACCGACCACCCCGCGACCGCCGACCCGGACGCCGCCCTGACCCTTCCGGTCGAGCCGGACGCCGACGGCGGCTGGGAGGGTCCAGCGCCCGTCGCGCCCGAGCACCCGGTCTACGAGGTCCCGGTCGGCCGGCTGCTGGCCTCCACGCTGCTGTCCTCGGCGACGATCTGGCTGGTCGTCATGCTCGGCGCCGTCGGCGCGCTGATCGCGGGCACCGGCCAGGTCGGCTCGGCGTTCGCGCTGCTGCCCGCCCTGCTCGGCGTCGTGTCGTACACGTGGACCCGGTTCAACCGGGGCGCGAACTTCCGCGCGGCGATCTCCCCGGACGGCATCCGGCTGCGGCACGGCCTGACCGAGTCGCGGGCGCAGACCGTCCCGCCGGGCCGGGTGCAGGCCGTGCGCGTCACCCAGGGGCTGCTGTGGCGCAAGCCGGACTGGTGGCGGGTCGAGGTGAACGTCGCGGGCTACGGCAGCAGCGGCGACCAGACCCAGACCGAGAACGTGCTGCTGCCCGTCGGGACGCGCGACGAGGCGATGCTCGCGCTCTGGCTCGTGCTGCCCGACCTGGGCACCGAGGACCCGCGCGCGCTGGTCGAGGCGGGGCTCGTCGGCCGGACCGCCGACGGCGGCTGGGCCGTGGCCCCGCGCCGGTCCCGGTGGCTCGACCCGGTCGGCTGGCGGCGGCACGGCGTGACCGTGACCGACCGCGCGCTGGTGCTGCGCTCCGGGGTGCTGGTCCGCCAGCTCGTCGTCGTGCCGCACGAGCGCACCCAGTCGCTGGGGCTGGAGCAGGGGCCGCTGCAGCGCCGGCTGGGGCTGGCGTCGTTCCAGCTGCACTCGACGCCCGGGCCGGTGTCGCCGCGGGTCGACCACCTCGACCAGCGGGTCGCCGCGGGCCTCCTCGACGAGCAGGCGACGCGGGCCCGCACCGCGCGCGCAGGGGCGGGGCCGGAGCAGTGGATGCGCCGGGCATGACGCGGCTGGGGATCGGCGTCGTCGGCGCGGGCCGGGTCGGCGCGGTGCTGGGGAGCGCCCTGCGCGCGGCCGGGCACCCGGTGGTCGGGGTGAGCGCGGTGTCCGAGGCGTCCCGCGAGCGGGCGGACGCGCTGCTGCCGGGCGTGCCCGTGCTGGACGTGCCCGAGGTGGTGCGCCGCGCCGAGCTGGTGCTGCTCGCGGTGCCGGACGACGCGCTCGCGGAGCTCGTGGCGGGCCTCGCGGCGACCGGCGCGTGGCAGGGGGGTCAGATCGTCGTGCACACCGCGGGCCGGTACGGGGCCGGGGTGCTCGACCCGGCGCGCGCGCAGGGCGTGATCCCGATCGCGCTGCACCCGGCGATGACCTTCACCGGCACGTCGCTCGACCTGTCCCGGCTGGTCGGCTGCACGTTCGCGGTGACCGCGCCGACCCCGGTGCTGCCGATCGGGCAGGCGCTGGTGGTGGAGATGGGCGGCGAGCCGGTCGTGCTCGACGAGGCGGCGCGCCCGCTCTACCACGCGGCCCTCGCGCACGGCGCGAACCACCTGGTCGTGCTGGTCGCGCAGGCCGGGCAGGCGCTCGCGGCCGCGGGCGTCGCCGACCCCGGTGCGGTGCTGCGCCCCCTGCTCACCGCGGCGCTCGACGGGTCGCTGCGGGCCGAGTCGGCCGGCGGCGGGCGCGACGCGGAGGGCGAGGTCACGAACGGCGCGGTCACCACGCTGACCGGCCCGGTACGGCGCGGCGACGCCGGGACGGTCCGCGACCACCTCGACGTACTGACCGACCTCGGGGTGCGGACCGGCGCGACCGACGTCGCCGCGTCCTACCGGGCGCTGTCCCGCGCGGCGACGGGGCGGGCGCTCGCGGCCGGGCTGCTGCGCGCCGAGCAGGGCCGGGCGCTGCTCGACGCGCTCGCCACGGGGGACCCCGCGGCGGAGGCCGCGCCGCGCGACCCAGGCACCACCCGCGGCGGCACCCCGGGTGGTGCCGGCCCGGCTCACACCGGGGGCCCGGACGGGAGTACGGTGCACGGCGCGCACGACGACGAGGGCGCGGGCGGGACGGACGAGCCCGGCGCCGACCAGGAGGACCAGGGATGACCGAGGCACGCACGGGTGCCCCCACGCTGGCGCGCACGCGCCCCGAGCTCGCGGCGGCGCTGGCGGCCCGCCCGGCCGGCGGCCGCGCCGTCGTGATGACGATGGGCGCGCTGCACGCCGGCCACCTGTCGCTGGTGCGCGAGGCCCGCGCCCGCGGTGAGCAGGTGGTGGTGACGATCTTCGTGAACCCGCTGCAGTTCGCCCCGTCGGAGGACCTGGACCGCTACCCGCGCGACCTCGAGGGCGACCTGGCGTCGCTCACCGGCCCCGACCTGCTGGGGGAGGGCGACGTCGTGTTCGCCCCGGCGCCCGACGTGGTCTACCCCGACGGCGACCCGGGCGTGCGGGTGTCCGCCGGCGCGGTCGGCACGGTCTACGAGGGCGCGACCCGCCCGGGTCACCTGGACGGCGTGCTCACGGTGGTGCTCAAGCTGATGCACCTGGTCGCGCCGGACGTCGCGCTGTTCGGCCGCAAGGACGTGCAGCAGCTCGCGGCCGTGCGCCGGATGGTGCGGGACCTGGACGTGCCCGTCGAGGTCGTGGGCGTGCCCACGGTGCGGGACGCCGACGGCCTCGCGCTGTCCTCGCGGAACGCCTACCTGTCGGCGGCCGAGCGGGAGCAGGCCCTGGCGCTGAGCCGCGCGCTCGCCGCGGGCCGCGCGGTGGCGGACGCGGGCGGCGACCCGGACGCGGTGCTCGCGGCGGCGCGGGCGGTGCTGGACGGCGCCGCGGTCGGTACCGACTACGTGGCCGTGGTGGACCCGCTGACCTTCGAGGACGTCACCGGCGCGGCGGCGGACCTCGCCGGGCGGACGGCCGTCCTGGCGCTCGCGGCCACCGTCGGGGCGACCCGGCTGATCGACAACTCCGACGTGGGGTGGGCGTGACCATGACCTCGCTGCAGCGGCCGATGATGATCGGCAAGATCCACCGCGCGACGGTGACGCAGGCGGACCTGCACTACGTCGGCTCGATCACGGTCGACGCGCACCTGCTCGCGGCGGCCGACCTGCTGCCCGGCCAGCAGGTCGACGTCGTCGACGTGACCAACGGCGCCCGGCTGACCACCTACGTGATCGCCGGCGAGGCCGGGTCGGGTCAGATCTGCATCAACGGCGCCGCCGCGCACCTGGTGCACCCGGGCGACGTGGTCATCCTCATCGCCTACGGGATGCTCTCGGACGCCGAGGCCCGGACGTACGAGCCGCACGTCGTCCTGGTCGACGCGGAGAACCGGATCATGGACACGGGCCACGACCCGGGCACCGTGCCGGAGTCCTGGACCGCGGCGTCGGGCCTGCACCCGAGCGGCGTGCCGTTCGACCAGGGGCGGACGCTCGTGGAGCGGGACGGGGCGGCCGAGCCCGACGCCGACGGGGCGCGCGACCGGCGGGACCACCCGGTGCGCGACGACCTGGGGTCGGGGGCGAACGACGCCGGGCGGGACGCGGGCGCCGGACGGTGATCACGCGGCTGGCTCGCCGGCTCGCCGCGCCCGCCCCGGGCTGGACCGCCCGGGCGGACGCCGTGGTCGTCGGCTCCGGCATCGCCGGCCTCACCGCGGCGCTCGAGCTGCGGATGCGGGTGCCGCGGGTGCTGCTGGTGACCAAGGACCGGCTGGTCTCGGGGTCGACGGTGTGGGCGCAGGGCGGCATCGCCGCGGCGCTCGACCCCGCCGACTCGCCGGAGGCGCACCTGCGGGACACGCTCGTCGCGGGCGTCGGCCTGTGCGACCCGCGGGCCGTCGAGGTGCTGGTCACCGAGGGACCGGCGCGGGTCCGCGAGCTCGTCGCGCGCGGCGCGGTGTTCGACACCGAGCCCGACGGCACCCTCAGCCTCACCCGGGAGGGCGGCCACCACGCCGACCGGGTCGCGCACGCGGGTGGCGACGCCACGGGCGCCGAGATCTCCCGGGCGCTGGTCGCCCAGCTCGCGGCCGTGCAGGCGGACCCGGGCATCGAGGTGATCGAGCACGCCCTGGTGCTCGACGTGCTCACCGGCGCCCCCGGGCGCGACGGCCGGCCCGGGCCGGTGTGCGGCGTGACGCTGCACGTGATCGGCGAGGGCAGCCGGGACGGCGTCGGCGCCGTGCTCGCGCCCGCCGTGGTGCTGGCGACCGGCGGCATCGGCCAGGTGTTCCGGTCCTCGACCAACCCGGTCCAGGCGACCGGCGACGGCCTGGCCGCGGCCCTGCGCGCGGGCGCGGCGGTCGGCGACATGGAGTTCGTGCAGTTCCACCCCACGGTGCTGTGGCTCGGCGCCGGGGTGAAGGGCCAGCTCGCGCTCATCTCGGAGGCGGTCCGCGGCGAGGGCGCGCACCTCGTCGACGTCGACGGGCACCGGTTCATGCTCGGCGTGCACCCGCTGGCCGAGCTCGCGCCGCGGGACGTCGTCGCGAAGGCGATCGTCCGGCAGCTGGCGCGCACCGGCGCCGACCACGTCCTGCTCGACGCCCGGCACCTCGGCGCCGAGCGCATCCGCCGCCGGTTCCCGACCATCGGCGCCCGGCTGGCCGAGCACGGCCTCGACCTCGCGACCGACCTGGTCCCGGTCGCCCCCGCGCAGCACTACCACTCGGGCGGCGTCGTCACCGACCTGGTCGGCCGGTCGACCCTGCCCGGGCTGTACGCGGTCGGCGAGGTCGCGTGCACCGGCGTGCACGGCGCGAACCGGCTGGCGTCGAACTCGCTGCTCGAGGGCCTAGTGTTCGCGCACCGTGCCGCGCACGACATCGCGCACCGGGTGGAGACCGGCGCCCTGCGCCCCGCGGAGCCCGTCGAGCGCCCCGGGCCCGAGGCCCTGGTCGCCGGCGCGGCCCGGTCCCGGGTGCAGCGGATCGCCACCGACGGGCCGGGCGTGCTGCGGTCCGCGGCGGGGCTGGCGGCGGCCGCGCAGGCGCTCGCGGCCGTGCGGACGGACGCGCACCGCGCCGTCGAGGGCGGCGAGCGGCCGGTGGCCGACCCCCAGGTCGCGGAGTGGGAGACCACGAACGTGCACCAGGTCGCCACGGTGCTGACCGCCACGGCGGCGACCCGGCGGGAGACCCGCGGCGGCCACCTGCGCAGCGACCACCCGGACCGCGACGACGCCGCGTGGCAGGTCCGCGTGGAGGCGACCCTGACCCCGGACGGCGAGCTCACCCAGCGCCTGGCCCCCCAGGACTGACCGACCCGGGGACCGAGTGGAGCGTTCTGCCCGACACGCCGGGGCGTGTCGGGCAGAACGCTCCACCGAACGCCACTCCGGCCCGCACGGAGCGCCTCGCGCGCGGCCCTAGGCTTCCGGGGTGACCACGCCCGACGCCCCCGACGCCCCCGACGCCCTCGACCCCGCCTGGCTCGCCCGCACCGTCGCGGTCGCCCTCGACGAGGACCTCGGCCCCGCGCCGGGCCGCGACGTCACCACCCAGGCCACCGTCGCCCCGGACGTCCCGGGCGTCGCCCACCTGGTGGCCCGCGAGGCCGGGGTCGTCGCCGGCCTGCCGGTCGTCGCCGAGGTGCTGCGCCAGGTCACCGACCGCCTCGGCCTCGCCCCCGCCACGGTCGACCAGCGGGTCGAGGACGGCACCGCCGTCGAGCCGGGCGACGTGCTGGCCGTGCTCACCGGCCCCGTGCAGGCGCTGCTGGTCGCGGAGCGCACCGCGCTGAACCTCGCGTCCCGCGCCTCCGGGGTCGCGACGCACACCCGCCGCTGGGCCGACGCCCTGGCCGGGACCGGCGCGCAGGTGCTCGACACCCGCAAGACCACCCCCGGCCTGCGCGAGCTGGAGAAGTACGCGGTGCGCCGGGGCGGCGGCACCAACAAGCGCATGGGCCTGCACGACGTCGCGATGGTGAAGGACAACCACGTGGTGGCGGCCGGCGGGGTCGCCGCGGCGGTCGAGGCGGTGCGCGCGCGGTTCCCCGACGTGACGATCCAGGTCGAGGCGGACACCACCGAGCAGGCGCTGGAGGCCGTGGGCGTCGGCGCCCGGTTCCTGCTGCTCGACAACATGCCGACGCCGGTGCTCGCGGCGACCGTCGAGGCCGTGCGCGCGGGGGAGGGGGCGACCGGGCGCGTCGAGCTCGAGGCCACCGGCAACCTCACGCTCGACCGCGCCGCCGAGGTCGCCGCGACCGGTGTCGACTACCTGTCGGTCGGGGCGCTCACGCACTCGTCGCCGATCCTGGACCTGGCGCTGGACCTGGTCGAGGGCGTCCGCGCGCCCGGACCGGCCGTGTGACGGCCGGGGCCCCGCCCGCTCGGTAGGATTCCGGGCGTGACCGAGCCCCAGCAGACGCCCGCCCCCGCCGCCGACGACCTCCCCGAGCAGCTCCGGGTCCGGCGCGAGAAGCGGGACCGGATGCTGGCCGAAGGCGTCGAGCCGTACCCGGTCGGCGTCCCCCGCACCCACACCGTCGCCGAGGTCCGCGCCGCGCACCCCGACCTGGAGCCCGGCCAGGAGACCGAGGACGTCGTCGGCGTCGCCGGCCGCGTCGTGTTCCTGCGCAACACCGGCAAGCTGTGCTTCGCCACGCTGCAGGACGGCGAGGGGAACCGGCTGCAGGCGATGCTCAGCCTGGCCAACGTCGGCGAGGACCGGCTGGCCGCGTTCAAGGCCGACGTCGACCTGGGCGACCACCTGTTCGTGCACGGCACCGTCGTGGCGTCCCGCCGCGGCGAGCTGTCGGTGATGGCCGACTCCTGGACCCTCGCGGCCAAGTCGCTGCGCCCGCTGCCCAACCTGTACGCGAAGGGCGACGAGGAGGCCCCGGAGCTGTCCGAGGAGGTGCGCGTCCGCCAGCGGTACGTCGACCTCATCGTCCGGCCGGCGGCCCGCGACACCGTCCGGCTGCGCGCCGGCGTCGTGCGCTCGCTGCGGGAGAACTTCCACCGCCGCGGCTACCTCGAGGTCGAGACCCCGATGCTGCAGACGCAGCCCGGTGGCGCCGCGGCGCGCCCGTTCGTCACGCACATGAACGCGTTCGACATCGACCTGTACCTGCGGATCGCGCCGGAGCTGTTCCTCAAGCGCGCCGCGGTCGGCGGCCTGGAGCGCGTGTTCGAGATCAACCGGAACTTCCGCAACGAGGGCGCCGACTCCACGCACTCGCCGGAGTTCGCGATGCTCGAGGCGTACGAGGCCTACGGCGACTACGACACGATGGCGGCGCTGACGCAGGACCTCGTGCAGACCGCCGCGCAGGACGTGCTCGGCACGACCACGATCACCCTCCCGGACGGCGAGGAGTACGAGGTCGGCGGCGACTGGGCGCAGCTCACGATGTACGGCTCGCTGTCCGAGTCGCTCGGCGAGGAGATCACGCCCGAGACCTCGGTGGCGCACCTCCAGAAGATCGCCGACCGCCTCGACGTGCAGCTCGACCCGAACCGGGTGAGCCACGGCAAGCTCGTCGAGGTGATCTGGGAGCACCAGGTGGGCGACCACCTGCACGCGCCGACCTTCGTGCGCGACTTCCCGGTCGAGACCAGCCCGCTGACCCGCGACCACCGCAGCATCAAGGGCCAGGTCGAGAAGTGGGACCTGTACGTCCGCGGGTTCGAGCTCGCCACCGCGTACTCCGAGCTGGTCGACCCGGTGATCCAGCGGCAGCGTTTCGAGGCGCAGGCGATCCTGGCCGCCGCCGGCGACGACGAGGCCATGCAGCTCGACGAGGACTTCCTCGCGGCCGTCGAGTACGCGCTGCCGCCGACCGGCGGCATGGGGATGGGCGTGGACCGTCTGCTCATGGCGCTGACCGGCCTCGGCATCCGGGAGACGATCCTGTTCCCGCTGGTGAAGCCCCAGGCCTGATCCACCGCGCCGCGCACCCGCCCGGCGGCCCCCCGCGGGCCGCCGGGCGGTGCCGTCCCCGGGCGTACCCTGGTCCGCATGAACATCGGTCCTGCGCTCGCCGCGCTCATCCCGTCCGTCGGCGTCGGGGTGATCTTCTGGATCGCCATCCGCGCGCTCATCAACGCCGATCGCACGGAACGCGCGGCTTTGGCGCGCATGGATCGCGAGGACGCGGCGCGCGCGAATGAGGCGGGCACTTCGCCCGAAATCTGAACCATTGACACGCGTCCTTTGACGCGACGCCATTCGGCTGCCATGCTTTTCCCGCACGCACATATTCGCCGCTCGCCGATCGGGGGCCTGCGACGGCGGCCGATGCTCGGGAGGGCGAAATGGCACAGAAGGTTCAGGTCCTGCTGGTCGACGACATTGACGGCGGCACGGCGGACGAGACGGTGACGTTCGCGCTCGACGGCGTCTCCTACGAGATCGACCTCACGAGCGCCCACGCGGCCGAGCTGCGCGACGCGCTCGGCACCTGGGTCGGCCACGCCCGCAAGGTCGGCGGCCGCTCCTCCGCGGGCCGCAGCAGCGGTGGCGGCGCCAGCCGTCCGCGCCGGTCCTCCGACGCCGGCGCCGTGCGCGCCTGGGCCAAGGAGAACGGCTACGAGGTCTCCGAGCGCGGCCGCATCTCCGCCGAGATCCGCGACGCCTACGAGGCCGCCCAGGGCTGACGCCCGCGGCACGCACGCGAACGGCCCGGCACCCCACGAGGGGCGCCGGGCCGTCCTGCGTCCGAGGCCGGGCTCAGCCGCGCGTCGCCGTCAGCTCGCGCACCGCGGCGTACTGCTCGCGCACGCGCGGCGCGGCGTCGGCCTCGTAGAGCTCCGCCTCGCCCGCGGCGGTCCACGCCGGCGGCTGCCCCGACCCGCCGAGCACCCACGCGGCCTGGCGCGCGGCGCCGTCGGCGACGTACTCGCCCGGCGTCGGCACGGTCACCGCGGTGCCGAGCACGGCCGGCGCGATCCGCCGGACCGCCTCGGACTGCGCGCCGCCGCCGATGAGGGACACCCGCTCGACCGGCACGCCCTGCGCGCGCAGCGCGTCCAGGCCGTCGGCGAGCGCGCACAGCATGCCCTCGACCGCGGCCCGGGCCAGGTGCGCCGGCGTGGTGTTCGCCAGCCGCATCCCGTGCAGCGCGCCCGTGGCGTCGGGCTTGTTCGGGGTGCGCTCGCCCTCGAGGTAGGGGACCAGCACCAGCCCGTCGGCGCCGGCGGGCGCGGAGAGCGCGAGCGCGGACAGGCCCGCGTGGTCGACGCCGAGCATCCGCGCCGCGGCGTCCAGCACCCGGGAGGCGTTCAGCGTGCAGGCGAGTGGCAGGTAGGCGCCGGTCGCGTCGGCGAACCCGGTGACCAGGCCCGAGCCGTCGGCCGTCGGCGTGGCGGACACCGCGGACACGACGCCCGAGGTGCCGATGGAGATCGCGACGTCGCCGGCGACCATGCCGAGGCCGAGCGCGGCGGCGGCGTTGTCGCCCGCCCCGGCGCCCAGCGCCGCACCCGCCCGCACGAGCCCGGTGTCCCCGGCGACGCCCGCCGCCTCGCCCGCGCCGACGACCCGCGGCAGCACGACGTCGTGGCCGAGCGCCAGCTCCAGCAGGTCGCGGCGGTAGTCCTCGGTGAACGGCGACCAGTAGCCGGTGCCCGACACGTCGGACCGGTCGGTCGTGAGCGCCGTCAGGTCGGCGTTGCCCGGCCCGTACCCGGCGAGCCGCCAGGTCAGCCAGTCGTGGGGGAGCGCGACGGCGGCGACCCGCGCGGCGGCGTCGGGCTCGTGGTCCCGCAGCCAGCGCAGCTTGGTCACGGTGAGCGAGGCGACCGGCACCGACCCGATCGCGTCGGCCCAGGCCTGCGGCCCGCCGAGCTCGTCGATCAGCGCCAGCGCCGAGGGCGCGGACCGGGTGTCGTTCCACAGCAGCGCGTCGCGGACGACCTCGCCGTCGGCGTCGAGCGCGACCATGCCGTGCTGCTGCCCGCCGACCGCCACGGCGTCGACGTCGTCGAGCCCGCCGGCGTCGCGCACGGCGGTCTGCAGCGCGTCCCACCAGTGCCGCGGGTCGATCTCGGTGCCGTCCGGGTGCGACGCGCGGCCGGAGCGCACCAGCGCCCCGGTCTCGGCGTCGCGCACGACGACCTTGCAGGACTGGGTGGAGGAGTCCACCCCGGCGACCAGGGCCATGCTGCTTCCTCGCTCTTGCTGGTACGGGACGAAGCGCCGAGGTCGAGGGTTCCACGCGAGACCGGGGGCAGGAACCCTCGACCTCGGCGGAAACCCTCGACCTCGGCGGTGGTGGCTCGGGTCAGCGGGCGCCGAGCGCGTGCTCCAGGGCCAGCTGGTTCAGGCGGACGAAGCCGAAGCCGCGGGCGGCGACGCCCTCGACGTCGAAGTCCTCGTACGCGGACCGGTCGGCCAGCAGGTCGGCCAGGGTCTCGCCCTCGCCGATCGTCGGCTGCGACAGCTCGAGCACGCCGGACGCCTCGAGGGCCTCCTGGACCTCCGGGTCGGCGCGGAACGCCTGCGCGCGCTCCTTGAGCAGCAGGTAGGTCGCCATGTTGGCCTTGGCCGACTCCCACACGCCGTCGAAGTCCTCGGTGCGGGACGGCTTGTAGTCGAAGTGCCGGGGGCCGTCGTAGCGCGGGCCGCCGGACGGGAAGCCATTCTCGATCAGGTCGACGGTGGCGAACGCGGAGAACAGGTCGCCGTGGCCGAACACGAGGTCCTGGTCGTACTTGATGGACCGCTGGCCGTTCAGGTCGATGTGGAACAGCTTGCCGGCCCACAGCGCCTCGGCGATGCCCTGCGTGTAGTTGAGGCCCGCCATCTGCTCGTGGCCGGTCTCCGGGTTCAGGCCGACGATGTCGCCGTGCTCGAGCTTCGCGATGAGCGCGAGGGCGTGGCCGATCGTCGGGAGCAGGATGTCGCCGCGGGGCTCGTTCGGCTTCGGCTCGATGGCGATCCGGAGGCCGTAGCCCTTCTCCTTGATGTACGCGGCGACGGTGTCGATGCCCTCGGCGTACCGGTCGTGCGCCGCGTTGAGGTCCTTGGCGGAGTCGTACTCCGCGCCCTCGCGGCCGCCCCACATCACGAACGTGTCGGCGCCGAGCTCGGCGGCCAGGTCGACGTTCCGGATGACCTTGCGCAGGCCGTAGCGGCGCACGCGGCGGTCGTTCGAGGTGAACGCGCCGTCCTTGAAGATCGGATGGCTGAAGGTGTTGGTCGTGACCATCTCGACCGTGATGCCGGTGTCGGCCAGCGCCTGCTTGAACCGGCCGAGGATGCGCTCGCGCTCCGCGTCGTCCGAGCCGAACGGCACCACGTCGTCGTCGTGGAAGGTCACGTGCGCGGCGCCGAGCTCGGCGAGCTTGTGCACCGACTCCACCGGGTCGAGCCACGGCCGGCTCGCGGAGCCGAACTGGTCCTGGGCGTTCCAGCCGACGGTCCAGAGACCGAAGGAGAACTTGTCGTCGCGGGTGGGCGTGCGCACCATCGTCTGCTCCTCGTCGAGTAACCCTGCGGGGTTTGTCTTGTGAGTGAACTTATACGCGGGACCGGTTAGGGTCAACCGCGTGACCGACCCCGCCGCCGCGCCCCGAGAGGCGCCCGCCGCCGACCCCGGCGCGGCCCGCCCGGCCGCCGCCGGTCCGGCCGCGCGCCGCCGGGTCCCGGCCCGGCAGGGCTCGCTGCGCGAGCACAACCTGGCCCTGGTGCTGCGGCACGTGCTGGACGCGGCCGGCCCGGGTCCGGCCGGTGCCGCGCCCGCCGCGCCGCCGTCGCGCGCGGACGTCGCCACCGCCACGGGGCTGACCCGCGGCGCGGTGTCCGCCCTGGTGGACCTGCTGATCGGCGCCCGCCTGGTCGCCGAGCTGCCGCCCGCCGCCACCGCCCGCGCCGGCCGGCCGGCCGTGCCGCTGGTGCCCGCGGCCGGGACCGTCGTCGGGCTCGGGGCCGAGGTGAACGTCGACTACGTCGGGGTGCGCGCGCTCGACCTCGCCGGCCACGTGGTCGCGCACCGCGAGACCCGCGGGGACTACCGGCACAGCGACCCCGCGCGGGTGCTGGGAGTGCTCGCCGCGCTGGTGGGGGAGGTGCGCGCCGCCCTGCCCGCCGGGGCGCGGCTGGCCGGCATGTGCCTCGCGCTCCCCGGCTTGGTGGACCGCGGCACCGGCCCGCTGCGGCTCGCCCCGAACCTCGGCTGGCGGGACGTCGACGTCGTGGCGCTGCTGGCCGGCCACCCGGAGGTCGACGGGCTGGCGGTCCGGCTGGCCAACGAGGCCAACCTCGCCGCCCGGGCCGAGGCGCGCGCCGGCGCGGCCGGGCAGTCGTTCCTGTACGTGTCCGGCGAGGTCGGCATCGGTGCGGCGATCGTGCTGGACGGCGAGGTGTTCGCGGGCCGGCACGGCTGGAGCGGCGAGCTCGGCCACACCGTCGTCGACCAGCAGGGGCCGCGGTGCACCTGCGGGGCGCGCGGCTGCCTGGAGCAGTACGCCGGCAAGGACGCGCTGCTGCGCGCGGCCGGGCGCGACGTCGAGGAGCCGGTCGACGCGCTGCTCGCCGCGGCCGGCGCCGGCGACGAGCGCACCGCGCGGGCGCTGCGGTCCGCGGGGGAGGCGCTGGGCGTGGCGCTCGCGAACTTCGTCAACCTCGTGGACGTCGAGCGGGTGGTGCTCGGCGGGATCTACGCGCCGCTGGCGCCGTGGCTGACGGACGCGGTGGTGGCGCAGCTGCGGTCGCGGGTGCTCGCGGCGGCCTGGGCGGACGCGCGGGTCGGCGTCGCCGCGGGCGGGGAGCACGCCGCGATGGACGGCGCCGCCCTGGTCGTCCTCCGCGCGGTCGCCGACGACCCGGCCGCCTGGCTGCCCGCGCCCGTCGCCTGACCCGTCGCCCGACCCCTCGCCCGACCCCTCGCCCGCCCCGGGCGGTCGCGGGTCGTCGGTGCCGTCGCCTACAGTCCTCGCCGTGACGGAGCACCTGCGCGACCTGTGGATCGGGACCTACCCCTCGGCCGGTGCGGGCACCCCCGCCGGGCTCGGCGAGGGCATCTGGCGGGTCGGGCTGGAGGCGGACACCGGTCGCCTCGTGGACCCCGTGCTCGTCGTCGAGACCCACGCGCCCTCGTTCCTGGCCGTGGACCGGCAGGCCGGCCTGCTGCTCGCGGTGGGCGAGCACGCCGGCGGCACCGTGTCCGCGTTCCGGGTCGGGTCCGGCGCCGACGGCCGGCCCGCGCTCGACCGGACGGGCACCGCGAGCAGCGGCGGTGACGACCCGTGCCACGTGCTGCTCGACCCGGAGGGCCGGGTGGCCTACGTGGCCAACTACTCCTCGGGCTCGCTGGCGGTCCTGGAGCTCGGCCCGGACGGCCTCGCCGCGGACGCCCCCGCCCAGGTGCTGACGCACACCGGCTCCGGCCCGGACGCCGAGCGCCAGGAGGCGTCGCACGCGCACTTCGCGGCGCTCACCCCGGACGGCGCGCACCTGCTGGTCTGCGACCTCGGCACCGACGAGATCCGCCGGTACCGGCGCGACCCGGCGACCGGCCTGCTGACCGAGGACGGGATCGCCGCGACGCTGCGCCCCGGCTCCGGCCCGCGGCACCTGGTGTTCTCCGCGGACGGCCGGATCGCGTACGTCGCCTGCGAGCTCGACGTGACCGTCGCCGTGCTGGCCTGGGACGCCGCGACCGCGTCCGGCCGGGTGGTGCAGCACGTCCCCGCCGCCGAGGACGGGGCCGCGCCGCGTGCCGGCGAGCGCCCGCTGCCCTCGCACATCGACCGGGCCGGCGACCGCGTCCTCGTCGCGACCCGCGGCACCGACGTGCTCGCGACCTTCGCGCCCGGGCCGGACGGCACGCTCGCGCCCGCGGGCCAGACCGCGCTGCCGGGCGCGTGGCCGCGGCACTTCGCGGTCGTCGAGGGCTGGACCGTCGTGGCGGACCAGCGCGGCGACTCCCTCACCGTGCTCCGGGACGGGGCCGTCGTGTCGACCGTGGCGCTGCCCGCCCCGGCGTGCGTCGTGCCGGCGTGAGCGCGACCCCCGCGGGCGCGCCGGGCGCCCGCACCCTCCCGCCCCTGATGCCGGGGCCGCACCTGCGGCGGCTCGACGTCATCACGGTCGTCGCGACCTTCGGCGGCCTGCTGTTCGGCTACGACACCGGCGTCATCAACGGCGCCCTCGACCCGATGGTCGCCGACCTCGGGCTCACCCCGGCGACCGAGGGCCTGGTCACGAGCAGCCTGCTGGTCGGCGCGGCGCTCGGCGCGCTGCTCTGCGGCCGGCTCGCGGACCGGGTCGGCCGCCGCCGCACGCTCGTGGCGCTCGCGGTGGTGTTCTTCGTCGGCGCGCTGGGCAGCGTCGTCGCGCCGTCGTTCGAGGTCATGGCCGCGACCCGGTTCGTGCTCGGCCTGGCCGTCGGCGGCGCGTCCGTCACGGTGCCGGTCTACCTGGCCGAGCTCGCGCCGACGGAGCGCCGCGGCGCGATCACGGGGCGCAACGAGATCGCCATCGTCGTCGGGCAGCTGGCCGCGTTCGTGATCAACGCGGTCATCGGCACCGTGTGGTCCGACCACCCCGGCGTCTGGCGGTACATGCTCGCGGTGCAGGCCGTGCCGGCGGTCGCGCTGTTCGTCGGGATGCTCCGGATGCCCGAGTCGCCGCGCTGGCTGCTGTCCCGCGGCCGGGAGGACGACGCGCTCGCGGTGCTGCGCCAGGTGCGCGACCCGGGCCGGGCGGCCGCCGAGCTGCGCGAGGTCCGCGACCTCGTCGCCCTCGAGCGCACCGACGCCGCGCGCGGGCAGGGCGGCTGGGCCGAGCTGCGGCTCGCCTGGGTGCGCCGGCTCGTGCTGATCGGCGTCGGCGTGGCCGTCGTGAACCAGCTCGGCGGCATCAACGCGGTCATGTACTACGGCACCCAGCTGCTCCGGCAGTCGGGGTTCAGCGGGGACGTGGCCCTGGTCGCGAACGTGCTGAACGGCGTGTTCTCGGTGCTCGGCATGCTCATCGGCCTGCGCGTCATCAACCGCGTGACCCGGCGCGGGCTGCTGCTGGTCGGCCTCACCGGCATCATCGCGTCGCACCTGATGATCGCGCTGTGCTCGGCGGCGATCCCCGAGGGCACCGGCCGGTCGGTGGCCGTCACGTTCTTCCTCGTGCTGTTCGTGGGCTTCAACCAGTCGTCCGTGGGACTGGTCTGCTGGGTGATCCTCGCGGAGCTGTTCCCGCTGCGGGTGCGCGGCTTCGCGATCGGGCTCTGCGTGTTCTGGAACTGGGCGGCGAACGCGGTCATCTCCGGGTTCTTCCCGTCGGTGGTCGCCGGGATCGGGGTCAACGGGACGTTCCTGCTGTTCGCGGCGCTGAACGTGCTGTCCTGGCTGTTCGTGCGGTTCGTGCTCCCGGAGACCCGGGACCGGTCGCTCGAGCAGCTGGAGGAGGACTTCCGGGCCGCGCGCCCCTGAGCCCCGGGCGCCCGGGCACCCCTCGATCCCACCCGGGTGGTCGGCGTCACGCGGTGCGTACCCCCCGAGATGGCCGACAATGGGGGGAGTCCGCCTGTCACCGTCCCCCTCCCGGAGCCCCGTCGTGCCGCACGAGCCGCAGCGCATCGCCATGCTGTCCGTGCACACCTCGCCCCGGGACCAGCCGGGCACGGGCGACGCCGGCGGGATGAACGTCTACATCGCCGAGCTGGCCCGGGCGCTGGCCCGCCGCGGCGCCGCGGTCGAGATCTTCACGCGCGCCACCTCCTCGGCGCTGCCGGAGTCGGTGCACCTCGACGAGCACGACGACCGGGTGCTCGTGCACCACGTGCCGGCCGGCCCGTACGAGGGGCTGGACAAGAACGACCTGCCCGGCCAGCTGTGCGCGGTGACCGCGGGGGTGCTCCGGGTGGGCGCGACCCGGCCCGCCGGCTGGTACGACGTGCTGCACAGCCACTACTGGCTGTCCGGCCAGGTCGGCTGGCTCGCGGCGGAGCGCTGGGACGTGCCGCTGGTGCACACCATGCACACCATGGCCCGGGTCAAGAACGCCGCGCTCGCGCCGGGCGACAGCCCCGAGCCGGCGACCCGGGTGATCGGCGAGGAGCAGGTGGTCGCCGCCGCCGACGCGCTGGTCGCGAGCACCGCCGAGGAGGGCCAGGACCTCGTCGGCATGTACGACGCCGACCCCGAGCGGGTGCACGTCGTCGCGCCGGGCGTCGACCTGAGCACGTTCCGGCCGCGCGCCGACCGCGCCGCCCTGCGCCGGGACCTCGGGCTGCCCCTCGACCGGGACGTCATCGTGTTCGCGGGCCGGGTGCAGCCGCTCAAGGCGCCCGACGTGCTGGTGCGGGCGCTGGGCGTGCTCCGGGCGACGGGCCGGCCGGTCCCGCTGCTGGTCGTCCTCGGCGGGCCGAGCGGCCGGGCGACGGCGCTGACCGAGCTGCAGGCGCTCGCCGCCGCGTCCGGGGTGGCGGACGACGTGCGGTTCCACCCGCCCGTCGCGCGCGCGGACCTCGCGCGGTGGTTCGCCGCGGCCGACCTCGTGGCCGTGCCGTCGCGCAGCGAGTCGTTCGGCCTGGTGGCCGTCGAGGCGCAGGCCGCGGGCACGCCCGTCGTCGCGTCCGCGGTCGGCGGGCTGCGGTCCGTCGTGCAGGACGGCGTGTCCGGGCGGCAGGTCCGCGGGCACGACCCCGTCGTGTGGGCGGACGCGCTCGCGACGGCGCTCGCGGACCCGGCGTCGCGCACCACCTGGCGGGCGGGCGCCCGGCGGGTGGCCGAGCAGTACGGCTGGGACGCGACCGCCGAGCAGGTGCTCAAGGTCTACGCCCTGGCCGCCGAGCGCCGCGCGCGCCTCGCGGTCTGATTCCTCAGCCGGCGACCGGCTCCAGGACCAGGACCGGGATCACCCGCGACGTGCGGGTCTGGTAGTCCGCGTAGTCGGGGTACGCCTCGACCGCCCGCGCCCACCACAGCTCACGCTCCGCGCCGGAGACCTCGCGGACGGTGTAGTCGGCCTTCGCGGGCCCGTCCTGCAGCTCGACCAGCGGGTGCGCCAGCAGGTTGTGGTACCAGACGGGGTGCTTCGGGGCGCCGCCGAGCGACGCGACCACGGCGTACGCGCCGTCGTGCTCGACGCGCATCACGGGGATCTTGCGGACCTTGCCGGACCTCGCGCCGAGCATCGTCACGACGACGACGGGCATCCCGCGCATCGTGGTGCCCCGCGTCCCGCCGGAGCTCTCGATGAGCTCCACCTGGTCGCGCGAGCGCTGGTCGGTGCTGGGCTGGTACTCCCCGGTGATCGGCATACCCGCTGCAACGCCCGGCGACGGGCCCCGTGTTCCGCGGGCCGAACGTCCCCCGACGCCCGGGCGCCGCGTGCGGCAGGATGGGACCCATGACCTACACCCTCGTTCTGCTCCGCCACGGCGAGAGCGAATGGAACGCGAAGAACCTGTTCACCGGCTGGGTCGACGTCGCGCTGTCCGAGAAGGGCGTCGCGGAGGCCAAGCGCGGCGGGACGCTGCTCACCGACGCCGGCGTGCTGCCGGACGTCGTGCACACGTCGCTGCTGCGCCGCGCCATCACGACCGCGAACTACGCGCTCGACGCCGCGGACCGCCTGTGGATCCCGGTCAAGCGCTCGTGGCGCCTGAACGAGCGCCACTACGGCGCGCTGCAGGGCAAGGACAAGAAGCAGACGCTGCAGGAGTACGGCGAGGAGCAGTTCATGCTCTGGCGCCGCTCCTACGACGTCCCGCCGCCGGACATCGAGCTCGGCTCGGAGTTCTCGCAGGACAGCGACCCGCGCTACGCCGGTGAGCCGATCCCGCGCGCCGAGGCGCTCAAGCAGGTGCTCGACCGCGCCCTGCCGTACTGGGACGAGCAGATCGTGCCCGACCTCAAGGCGGGGAAGACCACCCTGGTGGCCGCGCACGGCAACTCGATCCGCGCGATCGTCAAGTACCTCGACGACGTGGACGACGCGACGATCGCCGGGATCAACATCCCGACCGGCATCCCGCTCGTCTACCACCTGGACGAGGACACCCTGAAGCCGACGAACCCCGGCGGCACGTACCTCGACCCCGACGCGGCCGCCGAGGCCATCGCCGCGGTCGCGAACCAGGGCCGCTGACCGGCAGCACGACGCACGCGCGAAGGGGCCCGGGCCGACACCACGTCGGCCCGGGCCCCTTCGTCGTCCCCGGCCCTCGTCGTCCAGGCGCGGCGCCCCCCCGGACGCGACGAGGCCCGTCCCCCCGTGCGGCGGGGGAGACGGGCCTCGTGCGCGGACGGCCGTCCGCGGGCGGGTCAGCGGATGCCGCTGCCGTCGCCCGCGAACTCGCCGGTGACCAGGTAGACGATGCGGCGCGCGACCGAGACCGCGTGGTCGCCGAACCGCTCGTAGTACCGGCCGAGCAGCGTGACGTCGACCGTCTGCTGCGCGGTGCCGGTCCAGGTCGGGCTCAGCAGCACGCGGAAGGTCTCCTCGTGCAGCGAGTCGAGCAGGTCGTCGTCGCGCTCGATGCCCTCGGCCTCGGTGAGGTCGTGCGAGCTCAGCACGTGGGTGGTGCGCTGCGCGACGCGGCGCGCGGCCTCGTTCATCTCGGTGAACACCCCGCTCAGCGCCGGGTCGATCGCGGCGTTCGGGTACCGGCCGCGGGCCACCTGGGCCACGTGCCGGGCCAGGTCGCCCATCCGCTCGAGCGTCGCGCTCATCCGCAGCGCCGACACCACCACGCGCAGGTCGGTGGCGACGGGCTGCTGCTGGGCGAGCAGCAGGACGCAGCGCTCGTCGAGGTCGCGCTCGAGCGCGTCGATGGCGAGGTCGTCCGCGATCACCGACTCCGCGAGGGCCAGGTCCTGGTGGAGCAGCGCCTCGCCGGCGGCCCCGATCGCGTGCTCGACCCGGCGGCTCATCGCCACCAGGTCGTCCCCGAGCTGCTTGAGCTCGGCCTCGAAGATCTCCCGCATGGCTTCCTCTCGTTCGCGCGCAGGTCGCGCGCGGGCGTGCGTGGGTGCACCAGTCTGGTCCCGGCCACCCACGCTCGCACGCCTGGGTGAACGCGCCGGTGAACGGCAGGCCGCCGCGCGGTGAACGGAGATGAACACTCCGCCCGTCCGCCCGGCGGCGTGGCCGTGCCGGTCCGTGGCACGGCCACGGCGACCGTACGCTGGCGCCGTGGAGGGTCTCAACGGTCTCGGCGCGCTGCTGGTCGGCGTGCTGGGTCTGCTCACCGGCATCGGGGCGACGCTGGCGTTCCGGTTCAGCGAGCGCGCGCAGCGCAGCGCGCCGCCGCGCCCGGAGCCGGAGGTCGACGACGGCGTGGTGCGGACGCTCGCGGTGCTGCGCTCGGCGGCGGTCGTGCTCGACGACGACGACCGGGTCGTCCGGGCCAGCCCCCCGGCGTTCGCGCTCGGCGTCGTCCGGGACGGCATGGTCGTGCACGCCGCGGTGCGCGAGCTGATCGCCGACGTCCGCCGCACGGGCCTGATCCGGGACGAGGAGCTGGAGCTGCCGCGCGGCCCCCTGGGGCCGGGCACCGTGATGCTCCAGGTCCGCGTCGCCCAGGTCGCGCCCGGCCTGCTGCTGGTGCTGGCCGAGGACAACACCCAGGCCCGGCGCCTGGAGGCGATCCGCCGTGACTTCGTCGTCAACGTGTCCCACGAGCTGAAGACCCCGGTCGGCGCGCTGTCGCTCCTCGCCGAGACGGTGCAGGACGCCGCGGACGACCCCGAGGCCGTCCGCCGGTTCGCGGGCCGGATGGTCGGCGAGGCGCACCGGCTCTCCGAGCTGGTGCACGAGATCCTCGAGCTGTCCCGGCTGCAGGTGGCCGGCGCGCTGAAGGACATCGCGGTGGTGGACGTCGACGCCGTCGTCGCGGAGTCGGTCGACCGCGCGCGGACCGGCGCCGCCGCGAAGGACATGGGCTTCCAGGTCGGCGGCGAGCGCGGCACCCGGGTGTTCGGCGACCCCACGATGCTGGTCCAGGCCGTGCGCAACCTGCTGGACAACGCGGTGCGCTACTCGCCGGCCGGCACCACCGTCGGCGTCGGCGTCCGCAGCCGCGACGGCCTGGTGGAGATCGCGGTCGTCGACCAGGGCGTCGGCATCTCGCCCGAGGAGCAGGACCGGGTGTTCGAGCGGTTCTACCGCGTCGACCCGGCCCGCAGCCGCGAGACCGGCGGCACCGGCCTCGGCCTGTCGATCGTCAAGCACGTCGCGGCCGACCACGGCGGCGACGTGCAGGTGTGGTCGCAGCCCGGCCGCGGCTCCACGTTCACCCTGCGGCTCCCGGTCGCCGCCGGCCAGCCGCCGACCCCGACCGCGGACGACCGCCCGCAGCCCCTCGTCGTCCCCGACCGACCCGGCCCGGACGCCCCGCGCGCCGACGCCGCCCACCCCGACACCGCACCGGAGGCCTGACCCCGTGACCCGCATCCTGCTCGTCGAGGACGAGGAGTCCTACCGCGACCCGCTGGCGTACCTGCTCGGCCGCGAGGGGTTCCAGGTCACGACCGCCGCGACCGGGACCGAGGCCGTCGAGGCGTTCGAGTCCGAGGGCGCGGACCTGGTGCTGCTCGACCTCATGCTCCCCGGGATGTCCGGCACCGAGGTCTGCCGCCGGATCCGGCAGCGCTCCGACGTCCCGGTCATCATGCTGACGGCGAAGGACGGCGAGATCGACAAGGTCGTCGGCCTGGAGCTCGGGGCCGACGACTACGTGACCAAGCCCTACTCGTCCCGCGAGCTGCTGGCGCGCGTGCGCGCGGTGCTGCGCCGCCGCCAGGCGCCGGCCGCGGGCGGGGCGGGCGCCGACGACGAGGTCGAGGACGACGGCGTGCTCGCCGCCGGCCGGGTCCGGATGGACGTCGAGCGGCACACCGTCACGGTCGACGACCAGCCCGTGGCGTTCCCCCTGAAGGAGTTCGAGCTGCTCGAGCTGCTGCTGCGGAACGCGGGCCGGGTGCTCACCCGCGGCCAGCTCATCGACCGGGTGTGGGGGACCGACTACGTCGGCGACACCAAGACCCTCGACGTGCACGTGAAGCGGGTGCGGGCCAAGATCGAGCCGGACCCCGGCAACCCCACGCACCTGGTCACCGTGCGCGGCCTCGGCTACAAGCTGCTGGACGACGAGCCGGCCTGACCTGCCGGGCGTGACGCGCGCCACGCGGGTCCTCGCCAGGGTTGTCCGCTCGTTCACCGTCCGTTCACCCGGCTACGGGAGCCTGGTCACCTGCGCTCCCTAGCGTCGGCGCCAGGTCGCGCACAGACGGGTGCGCGCCGCGTCACGACAGGACGGACAACACTGTGAAGCTCAACCGCGGTCGTACGGGTGCCCTCGCCCTCGCCGGCGTCGTCGCCCTCTCCCTCACGGCATGTGGTTCGGACAACCCGACGGGCGCCGCCGAGACCTCCGGCGGTTCCGACACCGGCTCGACCAGCTCCCTCTCGGGTGAGCTCGCCGGCTCGGGCGCCTCGTCGCAGGAGTCCGCGATGGAGGCCTGGCGCGCCGGGTTCCAGAACGCGAACCCCGACGTCACCGTCTCGTACGACCCGGTCGGCTCCGGCGGTGGCCGCACCGCGTTCCTCGACGGCTCCGTGAAGTTCGCGGGCACCGACTCCGCGCTCGACGAGGACGAGCTGGCCCAGGCGCAGGAGCGCTGCTTCGGCGCGAACGCGGTGGACCTGCCGGTCTACATCTCCCCGATCGCCGTCGTCTTCAACCTCGAGGGCGTCACCGAGCTGAACCTCTCGGCCGAGACGATCGCGAACATCTTCAACAACACGATCACGAACTGGAACGACCCGGCCATCGCCGAGGCGAACCCGGACGCGACGCTGCCGGACCTGGCGATCACCACCGTGCACCGCTCGGACGAGTCGGGCACCACGAAGAACTTCACCGACTACCTGGCGAAGGCCGGCAACGGCGCGTGGACGGCCGAGGCCTCCGGCGACTGGGCGGTCGAGGGCGGCGAGTCCGGCCAGGGCACCTCCGGCCTGATCCAGACCGTCCAGGGCGGCCAGGGCACCATCGGCTACGCGGACGCCTCGAAGGCCGGCTCGCTCGGCAAGGTCTCGATCCAGGTCGGCGACGAGTTCGTCGCCCCGTCGGAGGAGGCCGCCGCGGCCGCCCTCGACGTCTCCCCGCGCGACGACTCGCGCGAAGAGGGCGACATCGTCATCGACATCGACCGCACCACGACCGAGGCCGGGGCCTACCCGCTGATCCTCGCCTCGTACCTGGTCGTCTGCCAGTCCTACGACTCGCAGGACGACGTCGACCTGGTCAAGGCGTTCGCGACCTACGTCGCCTCCGCCGAGGGCCAGGCGGCCTCCGAGTCGGCCGCGGGCTCCGCGCCGATCTCGGACGACCTGCGCACCGACGTCCAGGCGTCGATCGACGCGATCACCCTGGCGTCCTGATCACCCCGGGGGGAGGGGCGGTCGTCGTGACCCGTCGGCCGCCCCTCCCGCCCGGACCCCGGCCGGTCCACCTCGCGGTGGGCCGGCCGTCGGCGCGAGGCACGACCTCTCTCCTCCCCCTCCCCCTGGAGACCGTGTGACCAGCACCCAGCCCCGCACCGCGGGGCCCACCGAGCCGGTGAAGCCCGGCACGACGGCCCGCAGGCTGCGCTCGGGCCACGGCGACCGCGGCGGCAGCCTCGCCTTCCGCTGGCTCGCCACCGGGGCCGGCGTCCTGATCCTCGTGATCCTCGCCGCCGTGGCCGTGTTCCTGGTCCAGCGCGCGTGGCCGGCCCTCACCGCGGACTCGTCCGAGCTGTCGGACGCGGTCAGCTGGTTCCCCGAGGACACCAGCCTGCTGGGCTTCGTCGGCCCGCTGATCTTCGGCACGCTCCTCGCGGCCGCGGTGTCGCTGCTGCTGGCGACGCCGATCGCCATCGGCATCGCGCTGTTCACCTCGCACTACGCGCCGCGGCGGCTCGCGAGCGCGCTCGGGTACGTGGTCGACCTGCTCGCGGCCATCCCGTCGGTCGTCTACGGCCTGTGGGGCGGCCTGGTGCTCAGCCCGGTCGTGCAGCCGGTGTGGGAGTTCCTCGGGACGTACCTCGGCTGGATCCCGTTCTTCGGCGGCGTGGTCTCGCCGACCGGCCGCGTGATGATGACCGTGGCCGTCGTGCTCGCGGTGATGATCCTGCCGATCATCACCGCCATCTGCCGTGAGGTGTTCCTGCAGACCCCGCGTCTGCACGAGGAGGCCGCGCTGGCCCTCGGCGCGACGCAGTGGGAGGTCGTGCGGATGGCCGTGCTGCCGTTCGCCCGCTCCGGCATCGTGTCGGCCGCCATGCTCGGCCTGGGCCGCGCGCTCGGCGAGACGATGGCCGTGCTGATGATCCTGTCGCCCGGCTTCCTCTACTCGTTCCAGCTGCTCGCCGCCGGTCAGCAGCAGACGATCGCCGCGAACATCGCCGCGCAGTTCCCCGAGGCCAACCAGACCGGCGTCGCGACGCTGATCGCGACCGGTCTCGCCCTGTTCATCATCACCCTGGCCGTGAACATGGCCGCCCGCGCGATCGTCGCGCGGCGCAAGGACTTCTCGGGGGCGAACTGACATGACGACCACCCCGACCCCCACGACGCCGACCCCGGCGGGCGCGTCGCTGCGCGAGGCGCTCCAGGCCACGGACCGCGGCCGGCGGCGCACCGACGTCACGATGCGCGTGCTGATCATCGCCGCGTTCGTGCTCGCGATGATCCCGCTGCTGTCGCTGACCTGGACCGTGGTGTCCCGCGGCATCGGCCGGCTGGACTCGTACTTCCTGCTCAACTCCATGCGCGGCGTGTTCGGCGGCATGGACGCGGGCGGCATCTACCACGCCATCGTCGGCACGCTCGAGATCACGCTGTTCGCCGCGCTGATCTCGGTACCGATCGGCCTGCTCACCGCGATCTACCTGGTCGAGTACGGCAACGGCCGCGCGCTCGCGCGGGTCGTCACGTTCCTGGTCGACGTCATGACGGGCATCCCGTCGATCGTCGCCGGCCTGTTCGCCTACGCGCTGTTCGCGCTGATCCTCGGCCCGGGCGCCAAGTTCGGCGCGATCGGCTCCGTCGCCCTGTCCGTGCTGATGATCCCGGTGGTCATCCGGTCCAGCGAGGAGATGCTGCGGCTCGTCCCGAACGAGCTCCGCGAGGCCTCCCTCGCCCTCGGGGTGCCGCGCTGGCTGACCATCATCAAGGTCGTCCTGCGCACCTCGGTCGCCGGCCTCACCACCGGCGTGATGCTGGCGATCGCCCGCGTCATCGGCGAGACGGCCCCGCTGCTGCTCACCGTCGGCGTGGTCGACTCGATCAACTTCAACCTGTTCGAGGGCCGCATGATGACCCTGCCCGTCTACGTGTACCGGCAGTACGCTCAGGGCCTGGTCCCGTGCTCGGACGGCGACGCGAGCTGCATCCCGGACATCAACCTGCAGCGCGCCTGGGCCGCCGCCCTCACGCTCTTCCTCATCGTCATGGTGCTGAACCTCATCGGGCGCCTGGTGACCCGGCTCTTCGCCCCGAAGATCCGCTGACCGACCGCCCCCACCTCCCCTTTCAGAACCCAAGGAGACGACCGAGATGGCTCAGCGCATCGACGTCAAGGACCTGAACATCTACTACGGCGCCTTCAAGGCCGTCGAGGACGTGAACATGACCATCGAGCCCCGCTCGGTGACCGCGTTCATCGGCCCGTCCGGCTGCGGGAAGTCGACGTTCCTCCGCACGCTCAACCGCATGCACGAGGTCATCCCCGGCGCGCGCGTCGAGGGCACCGTCGCGGTCGAGGGCGTGGACCTCTACGGCGACGAGATCGACCCGGTGGCCGTGCGCCGCCAGGTCGGCATGGTGTTCCAGCGCCCGAACCCGTTCCCGACGATGTCGATCGCGGAGAACGTGCTCGCCGGCGTCCGGCTGAACAACCGCCGGATCTCGAAGGGCGACGCGAACGACCTCGTCGAGGCCTCGCTGCGCGGCGCCAACCTGTGGAACGAGGTCAAGGACCGCCTCGACCGCCCGGGCTCCGGCCTGTCCGGCGGCCAGCAGCAGCGCCTGTGCATCGCCCGTGCCATCGCGGTGAAGCCCCAGGTGCTGCTCATGGACGAGCCGTGCTCGGCGCTCGACCCGATCTCGACCCTCGCCATCGAGGACCTGATCGCCGAGCTCAAGAGCGAGTACACGATCGTCATCGTCACGCACAACATGCAGCAGGCGGCCCGCGTCTCGGAGCGGACGGCGTTCTTCAACATCGCCGGCACCGGCCAGCCCGGCAAGCTCATCGAGATCGACGACACCGCCACGATGTTCTCGTCGCCCAAGGAGCAGGCGACCGAGGACTACATCTCCGGCCGCTTCGGCTGAGCCGCTCCGGGGCACGGCGACCGGCGCGCGGGTCGGGAGGGGAGCCGCGCGCCGACCGCCCGGGCCGTACGACGCAGGCCCCGTCCGCGCTGGACGGGGCCTGTGCCGTGCGTGGGGGCGGGACGGGGCCCGCGGGGACGTCAGCCCTCGGTGCCGGCGGTCGCCTCGGCGGTCGGCGCCGTCGTCTCCTCGGTGCCGGGCTCCGTGGTGTCCTCGGCCGAGGCCGTCTGGGTCGCGGTCGGCTCGGGGGTCTCCTCGACGACCTCCGGGACCAGGTCCGCGTACTCGGGCAGGGTGCCGTCGAGGACGGGGACCGGGACGGTCTCGTCGCCCGCCGCGCCGGTGCTCAGCGTCAGCTCGACGGTCGAGCCCGGGGCGCCCGCGGTGTCGAAGACGACCCGCTCGCGCTCGTCGCCGTCCGCGCCGCCCTCGCCGGAGCCGCCGCCCAGCAGCACGGTGGCGCCGGACTCGACGCGCACGCGCTCGGACGAGCCCTCGAGCGACAGCTCGACGGTCAGCGCCTCGTCGCCGCGGTTGGTCAGGGCGCCCTGCAGCGCGCCGGGGGCGTCGGCCGCCTCCGCGACGATCAGCAGGTTCTCCGCCGTCAGGTCGCCGAGCGTCGCGCGCACGCCGTCCGACGCCGAGTACGCGACCTCGGTGGTGATCTGGTTGGTCACCGAGCAGCCGGACAGGGCCGCCGCGAGGGCCAGGACGGTCCCGACGACGACGGGACGGGCGGACGTGCGGCTGCGGGCCACGGTGGACTCCTCGGTGCGGTGGGGCGGGCGCTGCGGTGCGCGGGGGGCTGCGGCACGCGCGCGGGCGTGCGAGGCCGAGCCTACGTGGGCGCGGGGGTGCCGCGCACGGCCTCTCGGCGGCTGCGTGGGCCTTCGGTCCCATCGACGGCGTCGTCGCAGGTCAGCGGGGTGCGCGGCCGGGGACGGGGTCGCACGGGGCCCTCGTCGGAGACTAGCCACCCGCGGGCGTCCCGCCACCACGTCGCGCGGCGTGTCGAATCTCTGACGTGGCCTGCAACGCCCTGACCTGCGCAAACGCGGCTGATCTCCACGAAATCCCCCCGTTGCCGCGTGGTAGACTGGGCTTCCGCGAAAGGGGACACCTGCAGATGACTTTCACTGTTGGGGAGACGGTTGTCTACCCGCACCACGGTGCAGCGCTGATCGAGGAGATCAAGACCAGGACCATCCGCGGCGAGGACAAGATCTACCTCAAGCTGAAGGTCGCCCAGGGTGACCTGACCATCGAGGTGCCGGCGGAGAACGTCGACCTCGTGGGTGTGCGGGACGTCGTCGGGGCCGAGGGCCTGGAGCGCGTGTTCGACGTGCTGCGCGCCCCCTACACCGAGGAGCCGACCAACTGGTCGCGCCGCTACAAGGCCAACCTCGAGAAGCTCGCCTCCGGCGACGTGATCAAGGTCGCCGAGGTCGTCCGCGACCTCTCGCGCCGGGACGCCGACCGCGGCCTGTCCGCGGGCGAGAAGCGCATGCTCGCCAAGGCCCGGCAGATCCTCGTCTCGGAGCTCGCGCTGGCCGAGCACACCGAGGAGGAGAAGGCCGAGGCCATCCTCGACGAGGTGCTCGCGTCCTGACGGCGCGCTGACCCTCCGACACCGGCCGACCGCGCTCGCATGCCCACCGCGGCGATCCTGACCGCCGCCGGCAGCGGCACGCGGCTCGGCCTGCCGGGACCGAAGGCGCTCGTCGAGCTCGCCGGGGTCCCGCTGGTCGTGCACGCCGCCCGACGCCTCGCTGCGTCGGGCGTCGTGCTGTCCGTGGTCGTCACCGTCCCGCCCGGCCGGGCCGGGGGCTTCCGGGCTCTGCTCGGCGGTCCCGTGCGCCCGGGCATCGGCGTGCCGGTGACCGTCGTCGAGGGCGCGGGGTCGCGGCAGGCGTCCGTCGCCGCCGGGCTCGCCGCGCTCGCCGACGACGTCGACGTCGTCCTCGTGCACGACGCCGCGCGCGCCCTCGCGTCGCCCGCGCTGATCCGGTCCGTCGAGGCCGCCGTGCGCGCCGGGCACCGCGCCGTCGTGCCCGGGCTCCCGGTCGCCGACACGATCAAGCAGGTCGGCGAGCCCGTCGACGGCGGCGCCCCCGTGGTCGCGACCGTCCCGCGGGCCACCATGCGCGCCGTGCAGACGCCGCAGGGGTTCGACCGGGCGCTCCTCGACGCGGCGCACGCCGCCGGGGCCGACCGGGCCGCGTCCGAGGCGACCGCCGCGACCGACGACGCCTCGCTCGTCGAGGCGCTGGGTGAGCGGGTGTGGGTCGTGCCCGGGGAGGAGCAGGCCATGAAGATCACGACGACGCGGGACCTGGCGGTGGCGGAGCTGCTGGCCCGGGACGCCGCGGTGCGCGACGGGGCGCGGGCGTGACGGGCGAGGCCGCGGGGCCGGCGGGCGGGGTGCCCGAGGGCGCGGGGGCCGGCGTGCCGGGCCTGCCACGCACGGGCGTCGGCGTCGACGTGCACGCGAACGACCCCGAGCCCGCGCCCGGCGCGGTCCTGCACCTCGCGGGCCTCGCCTGGCCGGGCGAGGCGCCCCTGGCCGGCCACTCGGACGCCGACGTCGCCGCGCACGCCGCGGCCGACGCGCTGCTCTCGGCCGCCGGGATCGGCGACCTGGGGTCGGTGTTCGGCACGTCCCGCCCGGAGTGGGCCGGGGCCTCGGGGACGACGCTGCTGGCCGAGGCCGCGCGGCTGGTGCGGGAGGCGGGGTTCGCGGTCGGGAACGTCGCGGTCCAGGTGATCGGCAACCGCCCCCGCCTGTCCCCGCGCCGCGCCGAGGCGGAGGCCGCGCTCACGGCCGCGGCCGGCGCCCCGGTCTCGGTCTCCGCGACGACCACGGACGCCCTCGGCCTCACGGGCCGCGGCGAGGGCATCGCCGCGATCGCGACGGCCCTGATCGCCCCGCGCGCCTAGCGCTCCCGCGCGCCGCGCCGCGCGCCCCTCCGCGCGCCGGGTCGCGCGCCGAGTCTCCATCGCGCGCCTGTGCCGCGACGAGGATCGACAGTCCGCACCTGGAGACTCGACGACCCCAGCCTGTCGAGATGGCAACTCTCGGCTGTGCGCGGGTGCCGCGGGACAGCCGAGAGTTGTCATCTCGGGATGGACGCTCGCGTGGGGGTGGGCGGGAGAGCGACGGCGGGCGTGAGCAGTGCGGGGCTGGGCGGTGCGGGGCGGGTGGCGATCAGGACGCCCGCCACCACGACCGCGCCCAGGGCCAGCTCCGGCGCGGACGGGCGCTCGCCCAGGAAGGCCCAGGACGCGGCGATGCCCACCACCGGGACCAGCATCGAGAACGGCGCCACCACGCCCGACGGGTGCCGCGCCAGCAGGGCGGTCCAGATCCCCGACCCGACGACGGTCGCCACGAGGACCGTGAACGCCAGCCCCGCCAGCGCCCAGGCCCCGGTCGCGGTGCCGAGGGTCGTGAGCGAGCGGCCGATCGCCGCAGGCCCCTCGCGCACGAGCGACAGCGCCAGCATCGGCAGCGGCGGCACGACCGACATCCACAGCATGAACCGCAGCGGGCTGTCCGGGTGGGCCTGCCGGCTGGACGCGTTGCCGAACGCCCAGCCGAGCCCGCCGCACAGCGTCAGCACGACCGGCAGCAGCCCCGCGGACGCCCCCGCCCCGGCGCGCAGCGCCGCGATCCCGCCCAGCCCGCAGATCGCGACCGCCACGCCGACCGCCTGCCGCGCGGTGATCCGCTCCCGCAGCCAGGCCGCGCCGAGCAGCACGGTGAACGGGGCGGACGCCTGCAGCACCAGGGACGCCAGCCCGGTCGGCATGCCGGTGTCCATCGCGAGGTAGAGGAACGCGAACTGCAGCACCCCGAACCCGATGCCGTACCCGAGCAGCCAGCGCACCGGGACCCGCGGACGCGGCACGAGCAGCAGCGTCGGCACGGCGAGCAGCGCGAACCGGAGGGCCACCAGGAAGAACGGCGGGAACTGCTCGAGCGACAGGTGGATCGCCGGGAAGTTCAGCCCCCAGAGCACGGCGACGGTGAGGGCGAGCAGGCGGTCCCGGGGTGGCATGCGCCGATCCTCGCCCGCGCCCACCGTTCAGCACCATCGAAAGATCGCGCACCGTCCCTGTAGCGTTACTGCATGGACACCCGCCACCTCGCGACGCTCCGGGCGGTCCGGGACCGCGGCGGGGTGACCGCGGCCGCCGCGGCGCTGCACCTGACCCCGTCCGCGGTGTCCCAGCAGCTGCGGGCGCTCGCCCGGGACGCCGGCGCCGAGGTGGTCCAGCGCTCCGGCCGCGGCGTCCGGCTCACCGGCGCCGGGCACGCGCTCGCCGACGCCGCGGCGGACGTGGCGGTCGCGCTCGAGCGCGCGGAGGCGGCCGTCGACGCGTTCCGGTCCGCCCCGCACGGCCTGGTCCGGGTCGCCGCGTTCCAGTCGGGCGCCGAGCTGCTGCTGCCGGGCCTGCTCCGCCGGGTCGCCGCGATGGACGGGGTGCGGGTCGAGCTCGGGGACGAGGACGTCGCCCAGGACGAGTTCCCCGCGCTGGCCGCCGACTTCGACCTGGTGGTGGCCCACCGCCCGGACGCGGGCGCCGACTGGCCGGCGGGCGTCGACGTCGTCCCGCTGCTGCGCGAGCCGCTCGACGTCGCGCTGCCGCCCGGCCACCGGCTCGCCGACCGCGCGACCGTCACCCCGGCCGACCTCGCCGACGAGCCGTGGATCGCGGTGCGTGCCGGCTTCCCGGTCGCAGGCGTGCTGGACGCCGTCGGCGCGGTGGCGGGGCGGCCGCTGCGGATCGTGCAGCGGTTCAACGACTTCGGCGTCGTCGAGGCGCTCGTCGCCGCGGGGCACGGGGTGAGCCTGCTGCCGCGGCACACCGCGGGGCGCCGCGGCGCGGTGCTGGTGCCGCTCGCCGGCGTCCGCGCGGGGCGCCGGGTGGACGCCCTCGTGCGCCCCGACCGCCGTGCGCGCCGGGTCGTGCGGCGGGTGCTGGACGCGCTGCGCGCCGAGGCGGCCCGGTTCGCCGACGACCGGGGGCCGGTCGCCACCGGCCCGGAGCGCCCCGACCGGTAGCCTTGACCCTCGTGAGCCTGCGCCTGTTCGACACCGCCACCCGCGAGGTGCGCGACTTCGTCCCCGTGACCCCGGGCGCGGTCGGCATCTACCTGTGCGGCGCGACGGTCCAGGCGCCCCCGCACGTGGGCCACGTCCGGTCCGCCGTCGCGTTCGACGTCCTGGTCCGCTGGCTCCGCCGCACCGGGCACGACGTGACCCTCGTCCGGAACGTCACCGACATCGACGACAAGATCCTCGCGAAGTCGGCCGAGGCCGGCGTCGCGTGGTGGGCGTGGGCGATGCAGAACGAGCGCGCGTTCACCGCCGCCTACGACGCGCTCGGCGTGCTGCCGCCCACCTACGAGCCCCGCGCCACCGGCCACGTGCCCGCCATGGTGTCCCTGATGCAGCGCCTGGTCGACACGGGCCACGCCTACGTGGCGGCCGAGGGCGACGTCTACTTCGACGTGCGCTCGTACGCCGACTACGGCTCGCTCACCAGCCAGCGGCTCGACGACATGGCCCCGGCGCCCGACGGCACGGGCGACGACAAGCGCGACCCGCACGACTTCGCGCTCTGGAAGGCCGCCAAGCCGGGGGAGCCGGAGACGGCCTCGTGGGAGACCCCGTTCGGCCGGGGCCGGCCGGGCTGGCACCTGGAGTGCTCCGCCATGGCGCAGCGCTACCTGGGCGACACCTTCGACATCCACGGCGGCGGCCTGGACCTGCGGTTCCCGCACCACGAGAACGAGCAGGCGCAGTCCCGCGCCGCGGGCTACGGGTTCGCCCGGTACTGGCTGCACAACGGCTGGGTCACCCAGGCCGGCGCGAAGATGAGCAAGTCGCTCGGCAACGGCCTGCTGGTCAGCACGCTGCTGGAGACGGTGCGCCCGGCCGTCGTCCGGTACGCGCTGACCGCGGTGCAGTACCGGTCGATGCTCGAGTGGACCCCGGACACGCTCGCCGAGTCCGAGGCCACCTGGGACCGGCTCGCCGGCTTCGTGCAGCGCGCCACCGAGCGGGTGGGCGCGGTCGAGGCCGCCGAGCTGGCGACGGCGGAGCTGCCCGAGGGCTTCGGCGCCGCGCTGGACGACGACCTGAACGTGCCGGCGGCGCTGGCCGTCGTGCACGAGCACCTGCGCGCGGGCAACACCGCCCTGGCCGCCGGGGACGACGCCGCCGTGCGCGCGGGCCTCGTGGCCGTGCGCGCCATGCTCGACGTGCTGGGCCTGGACCCGGCCGGCGAGCAGTGGGGCACGGCCGCGGCCGACGACCGGCACGCCGAGGCGCTCGACGCCCTGGTGCGCGCCGAGCTCGACGCCCGCGCCGCGGCCCGTGCGGCCCGCGACTGGGCCACCGCGGACGCGATCCGCGACCGCCTGACGGCCGCGGGCGTGGCCGTCGAGGACAACGCCACCGGCGCGCGCTGGTCACTCGCCGCGCGCCAGACCACCGAGGACGAGGACTGATGGCCGGGAACTCCCAGCGCCGCGGCGCCACACGCAAGCCGGGCTCCAAGAAGGGCGCCTCCGTCGGCTCGGGCGGCCAGCGCCGCCGCGGGCTCGAGGGCAAGGGCCCGACCCCCAAGGCCGAGGACCGGTCGTACCACCCGGCGGCCAAGAAGAAGGCCGCGGCCGAGCGCCGCGCGGTCGCGGGCACCCGCGGCTCGGGCAGCCGCCCGGCCGGTCGCGGCGGTGCCGCCGCGGGCAAGGCGCGGGGCGCGGGCGCGACCGAGGTCGTCGCCGGGCGGAACTCCGTGGTCGAGGCGCTGCGCGCCGGCATCCCGGTGTCCGCGGTCTACATCGCGACCCGGCTCGAGGCCGACGACCGCACCCGCGAGATCCTGCGCACCGCGACCGAGGCCGGCTACCCGCTGCTCGAGGTCACCAAGCCCGAGCTCGACCGGCTCACCGACGGCTCGGTGCACCAGGGCGTCGCGATCCAGGTGCCGCCGTACGACTACGGGGACGTCGAGGACCTGCTGGACGTCGCCGCCGCGAGCGACCGCGCGCCGCTGATCGTCGCGCTCGACGGCGTGACCGACCCCCGCAACCTCGGCGCCGTGCTGCGGTCCGCCGGGGCGTTCGGCGCGCACGGCGTGCTGGTGCCCGAGCGCCGGTCCGCCGGCGTCACCGCGTCGGCGTGGAAGGTGTCCGCGGGCGCCGCCGCCCGCGTGCCGGTCGCGCGCGCGACCAACCTGGTCCGGGCGCTCGAGCGGCTGCATGAGGCCGGCTGCTTCATCGTCGGCCTGGACGGCGGCGGCGACGTCGCGGTGGCGGACCTGCCGTACTCGGCCGACCCGCTGGTCCTGGTCGTCGGCTCGGAGGGCAAGGGCCTGTCCCGCCTGGTGCGCGAGCACTGCGACGCGATCGCGTCCATCCCGATCGCGAGCGAGGTCGAGAGCCTCAACGCCGGCGTCGCCGCGGGCATCGCCCTCTACGAGGTCGCCCGCACCCGCGCCTCCTGACCCGCCCGGCCGTCCCCGGGGTGCGGTCACCCCGGGGCGGGCGGACAGTGGTCGCATGAGCCACGACACCACCGATCCCGTCCGCACCGTCGCCGGGATGCTGAAGGACGCGCGCCTCGGCGTGCTCACCACCGTCGCCCCCGACGGCACCCTGATCGCGCGCCCGATGGCGCTGCAGGAGGTCGAGTTCGACGGGGACCTGTGGTTCTTCGCCGAGCGCGGCTCCCGCAAGCTCGCGCACGTCGCCGCCGACCCGCGGGTCAACGTGACCGTCGGGTCGGGCGCGACCTGGGTGTCGGTCGCGGGCGTCGCCGAGCCGGTCGAGGACGTCGCGAAGAAGCGCGAGCTGTGGAGCGCCGGCGTCGAGGCGTGGCTGCCCGACGGCCCGGACTCGCCGCAGGCCGTGCTGCTGCGCGTGCGCGCCGAGTCCGCCGAGTACTGGGACGCCCCCGGCGGCCGGGTCGCGACGCTGCTCAGCTTCGTGAAGGCGAAGGCGAAGGGCGAGCGCCTCGAGGGCGAGAACGAGCGCGTCGAGCTCTAGTCAGTCCCGGACGACCGGGATGACGTCCGTGTCCTCGCGCAGGTCCGCCGCCGAGACGCCCAGGATCGACTCCTCGTCCGGGCGGTTCGGCAGGATGTCCTGCGTGTAGGACCTCACGGCCTCGCGCATCGGGACGTCGCGCTTCTGCGCCTCCGACAGGAACCACCGGTGGTCGAGCAGCTCGTGGTAGAGCTGCGCGGGCTCGAGCTTGGGCCGCAGGTCGCGCGGCACGGCGCGGACGGCGGGCTCGAACACGTCGGTCAGCCAGTCGTGCGCGACGAACGTCTCGTCGTCGTTCTGCCGGTCCATCGCGGCCACGTACTGGTCGAGGTCGTTGAGCAGCCGGCGCGCCTGGTTCTCCTGCACGTCGAGCCCGGTGAGCCGCATGAGCCGGCGCGAGTGGTGCCCGGCGTCGACGACCTTCGGCTGGATGCGGACCGTGGTGCCGTCGATGTCGGTGGTGATGTCGAGCTCGCCGACGTCGAAGCCCAGGTCGTTGAGCCGCTCGATCCGGGCCTGCACCCGCCAGCGCTCGTTCAGCCCGAACGACTCGGAGCTGGTCAGCGCGGACCACAGCTCCTCGTAGCGCTCGGCCAGGGCGTCGCCGATCGCGACGGCGTCGACGTCCTCGTCCAGGAACTCGCCGGCCTGCAGGTCCATGAGCTCGCCGATGATGTTGACCCGCGCGACCTCGAGGTCGTACGCGCGCTGACCCGGGGTGAGCTCGTCGTGCAGGTCGCCGGTCTCGGCGTCGACGAGGTAGGCCGCGAACGTCTCGGCGTCCCGGCGGAACAGCGTGTTCGACAGCGACACGTCGCCCCAGTAGAAGCCGACGAGGTGCAGCCGGACCAGCAGCACCGCGAGGGCGTCGATGAGCCGGGTCGCGGTGTCGGGGCGCAGCGCCTGGCTGAACAGCGCGCGGTACGGCAGCGAGAACCGCAGGTGCTGCGTGATGAGCACGGCCTCGAGCGGCTCGCCGTCGGGCGACGTCCGCCCGGTGATGACGCCCACCGGCTCGACGCTCGGCACGTCCAGGCGGCCGAGCTGGCGCAGCAGCTCGTACTCCCGGTACGCGACGGTCTCGCCGATCTCCTTGATCGCGACGACCCGGCCGGACAGCCGCGCGAACCGCACGGTGTGCCGGGAGATGCCGCGGGGGAGGGCGGCGAGGCGCTCCGCCGGCCAGTCGGCGAGCGGCACGTCCCAGGGCAGGTCGAGCAGGGCCGGGTCCGGCGCGGCCGCGGTGATCTGCAGGCGCGTGCGAGGGGTCATGGGTCGATTCTCCCATCCGGACGACGAAGGGGCGGGGCCGGTGCGTGCCGGCCCCGCCCCTACGGCGTGGAGATGTGGTGCGTCAGTGCGCGATGCGCTCGCCCGAGCCGGCGTGGAACAGGTGCTGCTCGCCGGTGCGGATGCGGACGTGGATGGTCTCGCCCTTGGCCGGGACCTGCCGCGGGTCGACGCGCACGATGACCTGCGCGTCGCCGGCGCCGGAGTGGACGTCCGCCGCGCCGGCCTCGCCGACGAGCGAGCCGTACACGAACGCGTCGGAGCCGAGCTCCTCGACGATGTTGACCGACACCGGGATCGAGTCCGGGGTGCCCTGGGGGACGACGTCCAGCGCCTCCGGGCGGAACCCGATGGTGATGGAGTTGTTGTCGTCCGACGCCAGCGTGCCGAGCACGTCGCGCGGCACGGCGATGCCGGCCGAGCCGACCTTCGCGACGCCGTCGGTGATCGGGAACGTGCCGATGTTCATGGCCGGGGAGCCGATGAAGCCGGCGACGAACACGTTGGCCGGGGTGTCGTACATGTCGCGCGGGGTGCCGACCTGCTGCAGGAGGCCGTCCTTGAGGACCGCGATGCGGTCGCCCATGGTCAGCGCCTCGGTCTGGTCGTGCGTGACGTAGACCGTGGTGACGCCCAGGCGGCGCTGGAGCGACGCGATCTGGGTGCGGGTCTGCACGCGGAGCTTCGCGTCCAGGTTCGACAGCGGCTCGTCCATGAGGAACACGCGCGGCTGGCGGACGATGGCGCGACCCATCGCGACGCGCTGCCGCTGGCCACCCGAGAGGGCCTTCGGCTTGCGGTCGAGGTACTGGGTCAGGTCGAGGATCTTGGCGGCCTCCTCGACGCGGGTGCGGATCTCCGCCTTCGGGGTGCCGGCGATCTTGAGCGCGAAGCCCATGTTGTCGGCGACCGTCATGTGCGGGTACAGCGCGTAGTTCTGGAACACCATCGCGATGTCCCGGTCCTTCGGCTGGACGTCGGTGACGTCGCGGTCGCCGATGAGGATGCGACCCGCGTTGACGTCCTCCAGGCCCGCGAGCATGCGGAGGGAGGTCGACTTGCCGCAGCCCGAGGGGCCGACGAGGACGAGGAACTCGCCGTCCTCGATGTGCAGGTCGAGGGCGTCCACCGCGGGACGCTCCGTGCCCGGGTACACCCGGGTGGCCTTGTCGAACGTGACCGTAGCCATGGTTCATCGATCCCTTCACCGGCAGGTACGTGCCGGACGATCCGTCGTGAAGAGTGTCAGAGTGTCTTCGCTGACACGGGTCGAGGGAGGTCGGGTGACCCCCCTCGGTCCACGGACATCCAACCACACCAGGCTGACCTGCGGGTGAACTCGCGCGGTCAGTTCAGGACGACGACGTCCGAGGCGCCGTAGCCGAGCAGGTCGCCGCCGTACGGCCACACGCCCTGCACGTCGGCGGGCAGCCGCGTCGCCCACGCCGGGGCGCCGGAGGACAGCGCGAACGCCGCGAGCGCGCGCGGGGAGCCCGGGTCGGTCCCGCCCCCCTCGTCGGCCCGCCCGGACGCCGTCGGCGCGTCCCCGACCGCGACCCCCAGCCCCGCGAGCGCGTCCGGCCGCGCCAGGACCAGGACGTACCGGCCGTCGGTCATCACCGACGCGCCGTCGCCGGACACCTCGACGACCGTGCGCCAGACCTCGCGGCCGGTCGCCACGTCGAGCGCCCACAGCCCGTCCGTGTCCGCGCCGTACAGCGTGCCCTCGAGCAGCACCGCGGCGGGGTCCGACCAGCGGGGGTGCGGCGACGTCCACAGCTCGGCGCCGGACTCGGCGTCGACGCCCACCAGGACCCGGCCCTCCGAGGTCGACGAGGCCACCAGCTCCACCCCGGGCACCGAGCCGTCGTCCACCGACAGCCAGAGCGGCTGGCCGGGCAGGTCGGTCGGGGGCTCCCCGTCGTCGTCGAGCAGCCGCGCACCGGTGCCGCCGCTGGCCAGCAGGTGCCCCGTGCGGGACACGGACAGGTAGTCGGCCCCGGACGCCTGCAGCCGCCCGTCGTCGGCGTCGAACGCCCAGGAGCCGAGCTCGCCCTGCACCAGGACCCGCCCCGGGGCGACGGACACGCCCGGCGGGTAGAAGAGCCGCGCGGCGGCCTCCGGGTCGGTGAGCGGGACGTCGGTGCGCCACAGCGGGGCCGCGCCGCCGTCGTCGGGTGCGCCCCGGTCCGCCGCCGTGTCCCACGCGGACACCCGCAGGGTGCCGTCGGCGATCGACGCGAGCACCTGGAGGCCGTCGGCGCCGCCCCAGCCGGACATCGGCGCGACCTGGCGGGTGGCGCGCAGCTCGCCGGTCGCGGCGTCGAGCGCCACGAGGCGGGCCGCGCTCGGCGCGGCCGGCGCCCAGCTCCCGGAGTCGTCGGCGGCGTCGGCCGCACCGCGGTCGAGGACCAGGCAGCGGACGGTCGCCACCGGCTCGGCGTCGGGCACGCAGGTGGGGTACTCCATGCCGACGTCGGGCTCCGCCCGGCCGCCGTCCTCCAGCGACGTCGACCAGACCTGGGTGCCGTCGCGGTCGAGCGCGACCAGCTCGCGGGCGGCGTCCCACGGCGGCGACGCGACGCCGATCCGCAGGTCGTCCACCGGGATGCCGGAGAGCACGACCGACGCCGTCTCCTGGCTGTACCGGTGCGCGGCGGGCAGGCCGGGCGCGACGGTCCGCAGCACCCCGGCGACCTCCTGCCGGGCGGCGACCCGGCCGTCCTCGCGGGCGTCGAGCAGCGCCTGCGTGCCGACGAGCGCGAGCGCGGCGACGACCGGGACCGGCCACCACCGGCGCAGCGCGCGCCGGCGCCGGGCGACCCGGCGGGCGCGCGCGGCCTCCGCCTCGGGGTCCTCGGCCTCGGGGGCGAGCGGCAGGTCGGTGCCGACGTCGACCAGCTCGACGTCCTGCATCGGCTCGCGTCGTCGCCCCACGACCGGAACCTACGCCCCGGGGGGCGCTCCGCGCGCGGGATCGGCCCCGCCGGCACCGGCGGCCCGGGACGCGAGGTCCGCCGCCAGCCCCGCCAGCAGCGCGGACAGCGCCTCGGGGTCGGGCACGCGGTACCGGGCGGCGGTGGGGCCGTCGCCGACCTTGACGGTGAGGTCGTCGGGCCCGAGCGCCTCGAAGGCGTGCTCGTCGGTGACGTCGTCCCCGGCGGACAGCACCGACCCGGCCCGGAGCTCGTCCCGGAGCGCCACCAGCGCGGCGCCCTTGTCGGCGTCCAGCACGGACACCTCGACGACCTTCTTGCCGTGCAGCGTCACGGACCCGAGGCGCTGGCCAACGCCGAGCGCCTCCCGCTCCGCGGCGTCGCCGGTCCCGGGGTCCGCCATGCGGGTGTGCACGACGACCGCGGCGGGCTTCGTCTCGACCCAGACGCCGTCCCGGCCGCGCGCGACCGCCTGCATCTCGCCGCCGAGCCGGGTCAGCCGGTCGGACTGGTCGTCGGTCAGCGTGAGGACGTCGCGGTCCAGGCCGTGCTGGCCGACCCGGGCCCGCTCGGCGCCGTGGCTGCCGATCAGCACCGTGCCGGCCGGGACCTCCGCCAGCCGGTGCAGGTCGGCGGCGGGGCGGCCGGAGACCAGCGCGAGGCGCACCGCGTCCGGGTGTCCCGCGAGCTCGCGCAGCGCGGCCACGGCCTCCGGCAGCAGCCGCGACGCCTCGGGGTCGTCCTGCAGCGGCGCGAGCGTGCCGTCGAAGTCGAGCGCGACGAGCAGCGGGCGCCGGGCGGGGTCGGCCACCAGCGCGCGGAGCGCGGCGCGGAGGTCGTCGGTGCCGGCGGGCTCGGCGGGCGGGGTGGGTGCTGCGGGCACTGCGGGGCTCCTCAGACGTGGCGCTCGCGCACCGGGACGGCGGTCAGCACCGACAGGAACGACTCCGACCAGTGCGCGACGTCGTTCTCCAGCACCCGGCGGCGCAGGCGGCGCATCCGCTTGCGGGCCTCGCGCGGGTCGATGTTCGCGGCGTGCTGGATCGCGTTCTTCAGGCCGGCGATGTCGTGCGGGTTGACCAGGATGGCCGCGCCGCCGAGCTCGTCGGCCGCGCCGGTGAACTCGCTGAGCACCAGGGCGCCCCGGTCGTCGGACCGCGCGGCGATGTACTCCTTCGCGACCAGGTTCATGCCGTCGCGCAGCGCGGTGACCAGCATGACGTCGGCCGCCAGGTACAGGGCCGCCATCTCCTCCATGGGGTAGGAGTGGTGCATGTAGTGCACGGCCGCGTGGCCGAGCTCGCCGTGCTCGCCGTTGATCCGGCCGACCTGCGCCTCGACCTCCTCGCGGAGCTGCTGGTAGGCGCCGACGTTCTCCCGGCTGGGCGAGGCGACCTGCACCAGCGTCGACTCCGGCACGGTCATCCGGCCGTCCTCGAGCAGCTCCTCGAACGCCTTGATCCGGTGCCGGATGCCCTTGGTGTAGTCGAGCCGGTCGACGCCGAGCAGCAGCACCTCCGGGTCGCCGAGCTCGGCGCGGATCTCCTTGGCGCGCTGCTGCACCTCGGGGGTGCGGGCGAGCCGGTCGAACGCCTTGGAGTCGATGGAGATGGGGAACGCCGCGGCGCGCACGTGCCGCTCGACCCGGCCGTCGGCGTCGGTCAGCGTGATCATCTGGCCGCGCGTGGTGCGGTCGGTGAGCCGGCGGACCACCCGGACGAAGTTGGCCGCGTCGCCGCCGCGCTGGAAACCGATGAGGTCCGCACCGAGCAGGCCCTCGACGACCTGGAGCCGCCACGGCAGCTGGGCGAAGATCTCCAGCGGGGGGAACGGGATGTGGTGGAAGTAGCCGATCCGGACGTCCGGGCGCAGCTCGCGCAGGAACTTCGGCACCAGCTGCAGCTGGTAGTCGTGCACCCACACCGTCGCGCCGGGCGCGGCCTGCGCCGCCGCCGCGTCCGCGAACCGGCGGTTGACCCGCTGGTAGGCGTCCCACCACTGCCGGTGGAACGTCGGGGGCTGGATCACGTCGTGGTACAGCGGCCACAGCGTGTCGTTGGAGAAGCCCTCGTAGTAGAAGCGGAGGTCGTCCTCGGTCAGCTTCACGGGGACGAGCCGCATGTCGTCGGCGTCGAACGGCTCGAGCTCGAGGTCGGCCGAGCCGCCCCAGCCGACCCACGCGCCGTCGGACTGCTGCACGACGGGCTCGAGGGCGGTCACGAGGCCGCCCGGGGAGCGGGTCCAGCTCGGCGCGCCGTCCGCGCCCACGGTCACGTCGACCGGGAGGCGGTTCGCGACGACGACCAGGTCATAACCAGCAGAATCCACTGAAGTCCATCTCCTTGGTGTCGGCTCGACCTTAACGTGACCGAGCACCGACCGCCCGGGGACGGCCCAGGTCCGGCCGTGGCCCCGACCGCGCGTCCGGGTGCCTTCACGGGTCCCGCCGCGCGGCACCACGACCCCCGCCCGAGCGGCGGCTACCGTGCCCGCATGGAGCGCATCGGGCTGTCGCCGGGCGCCGAGATCGGCGGGTACACCATCCTCGCGCCGCTCGGCTCCGGCGGCATGGGCACGGTGTACCGCGCGGTCGACGGCGGCGGCACCCCGGTGGCGCTCAAGCTGCTGCACCCGCACATCGGCGCCGACCCGTCCTCGCGCGAGCGGCTGCGCCGCGAGGTGCTCGCCCTGCAGCGGCTCCGGCACCCCGGCGTCGCCGCCGTCCTGGACGCGGAGGCCGACTCGACCGAGGCGTTCCTCGTCACCGAGCTGGTCCCCGGCGCCGACCTCGCCGAGCACGTGCGCCAGCGCGGGCCGCTGGACGCCGCCGCCCTGCACCGGCTGGCCGACGGCCTGCGGGACGCGCTCGGCGCGGTGCACGCGGCCGGCGTGGTGCACCGCGACCTCAAGCCCAGCAACGTGCTCGTCACCGCCGACGGGCCGGTGCTCATCGACTTCGGCATCGCCCAGTCGGTCGACGAGACCCGGGTGACCTCCACCGGCTTCGTGGTCGGCACCCCCGGCTACCTCGCGCCCGAGCTCGTGGACGGGGCGGAGCCGACGCCCGCCACGGACTGGTGGGGCTGGGCGGCGCTGCTGGCGTACGCCGCGACCGGCCGCGCGCCGTTCGGCACCCGGCCGCTGGAGGCGGTGCTGGTCCGGACGCGCAGCGGCGACGCGGACCTGGCGGGCCTGGGGCCGGTGACCGCCGGGGCGCTGTGGGACGCGCTGGCCGCGGACCCCGCCGACCGGGCCGAGCCCGACGAGGTGGTGGCGGCGCTGGCCGAGGCCGCGCGGCGCGGGGAGGCCAACGACGCGGACGCGGCGGCCGCGGCGCTCGCGGCGGGACCGCGGGGCGGC